>CBDVBC010000059.1:0-7707 GCA_965372125.1 Candidatus Hermodarchaeota archaeon
ACATATGATTCCTGGGGTTGTCGACGCGCTGGAGGCGGTCCGGCCTAAACTGAAGTCGATGAGGCTCATCACAAGCCGGGGACGCATCAGGGAAACCCGCTTGGAGGTCCGTTACTTTGGGATAGAGCACATCTTTGACAGTGTGTTGACCCGGGGCGATCTCGCCCTAGCTGAAGGTGTGGAAAAGATACCTCTCTATCCGTTTCTGGCTCACCGCCAGCGCTTAATCCAACTGGCGCTCAGCGATATAAAGGGCTACAACAAAGTTTGGGTTCTAGGTGACACGCCGAGAGAGTTAGAGGCAGGGAGGGGTCTTGGCTTCACAACTATTGGAGTCCTAACGGGCTTTGCGAGGAGAGAGGACTTGGAGCCCTTCGCTGACTATATTCTGGATTCTGCTGCTGACCTTGACCAGGTCATTGATTAACACGATTTGTCGTGGCTTGGGTCTGTCATTGCAGATATCTGTCTGCGAAGGGGGCGTTAACCGACCAGACGACCCCTCCCTCTATGTTCAGAACTGCACCTTCGCGCTCTAGCTCAGAAAGCGCGAGTACGAATATCAGGGGATGGCGGGTTTTAATCCCGTCTCGAATTTCAGGCAAGGTCGCAAGCCCTCGCTCCTTAAGAAACTGGCAGATCTCAGCCTTTGCTGGTCCGAGGTCCATTTTCAACATATTCCGTTCTCACCGGCTCTATATTTCCCTCTTCACTTTTGGTTTACATCATTTATATTTATCTAGGAATTTCGAAGAAGGTCGGGGTCAGTGATAAAGTTTTAACTGTGGCAGGTTATTATCAAGCAGGCAGAGTGCAATAAAGCTGGGTTGAGGTTGTTTTGGTGCGTGTTTTCCTTTCGGATTTAGATGGGACTCTCATAGACATTAGCGATCGTCTAGTTCACGCCCACCACGCAGCGCTCCACCACTTCGGTTACGAGGTCGCCATAGAAAGGCTTCGATCCCTGTCCCTAGCCATGCTACGTACAAAGCAGTTACTAACTAGCCTGAATATTAGCTTGTCACCTGTCGAGTTCAGTAAATACAACAAGGCAATATCAGATTACTTTTACAGCGATTGGAGGCGTTCTGAGCTTTTCCCTGGTGCCCTTGAAGCTCTTGAGCAGCTACGCAGGGTAACCCAAACGATGCGTCTAATCACCTCGCGCAGACATATTGACACTACCCGGATGGAGGTTCGCCGGCTGGGTCTTGACCGCCTCTTTGACGCGGTTTTCACCCGCGGCGATCTTGCTCGCGCTGAGGGTGTAGAGACGATTCCACTTCTACCCTTTGTGCCGCACCGCCGCCGCCTCATACATCTAGCACTTCAGGGTCTTGACCACCAAGGCGACGTATGGGTAGTGGGTGACACTCCCGGCGAGTTAAAAGCGGCGAAGGACCTAGGCTTCACCACAATAGGAGTTTTAACTGGCTTTGCAGAAAGGGAAGACTTAGAACCATTTGCCCGCCATATTCTAGACTCCATAGCAGAAATCGTGTCCCTTATCTAGCAAAATAGAACTAGGTTAATGATGATGCCACAACCCCCAAGCTCTCCTTCAAAACCTGCCTCCCCCGGAACCAGTAAGCTCGACCTGCGGGAATACCAGCAGTATATTTTGCGGCGCATCAAGGAAAACCGGCACAGGAACATTCTCATAGAATTGGATTGCGGGCTAGGGAAACGGGTGCTTACCTACAAACTCGTGACAGAGCTATTTCCTGATACACGGTTCATCCTGACAGTAAATTCCACCTCCTCGCTCCAAGAAACAGCTCAATATTTGGAGAAGGAGTACGGCGGGGTTTCAGGGTTAGGGGCGATGACCCAACGAGTACAGGGTCGGCGACGGCAATGGATGCTAAAGAAGTCCAGGGTCGTATTGTGCACAGCCAGGGTGCTGACGAACATACTGAAAAGAGGAGAATTCACGCCCGAACAATTTGACGCCCTTGTAATCAACGAAGTCGATACCATTCTTCGGCGCGTAGGACGACAAAGTATTCTGGTGCAGCCCTGGAGCTATCTGCTAGAGTTTTTCAAGGACCGCTGGATAATAGGGATGAGCGGCACGCTCCGGGACGACCATGTAGTCCTTGACGGCGCCCAGCTCCAGATCCGGGAAGAACTGAAAACATTGAGGGAGTTCATCCCCGGAGCAGAAGTAATCTCAATGGATGAGCTCAGCGGCACAGATGTGGACGACTTCATCGACCCCACAATCATCAACACCGTTAAAGTCCAGAACAACCCCATCAAGGCAGTTTCTCTTGTGCTGGATGCGCTAATCAAATCAACCCGTGACGAAATTTATCAAACGGTGAGGGAGGAGAGAGACATAGAAGGTGACGCTCTACCTGGATCAGCGCGCCTTCTCCACCTTCTTCTTGAGGAGCTGCCAATCTCTGACGATTTGGCTCAACGTTATTCGGGTTTGCTTATGATACGCAAGTACCTCTATGGCATGTCGGCTAGTAGCTTCCGCAGGTTTCTCCACCACCCGGTTGTCGCCCCCAAGATTGACGTCGAACGACTTCTAAGTGAATGGCCAAGGGTAACGCCTAAGGCTCTCAAGGTCTGCCAGCTCGTCGACATGAGCGGAAAAACCGTTATCATCTCCTCTTACCTTCATGTTGTCTCTGAAATCAACCGCCTTCTCGGCAAGGCTGGAGTACAAGCCCTTTCCCTTACTGGGCGAACACGTGATAAGCAGGCTGTACTCGCCGAATTCAAAGCAGCGCAACCTCCTGCCGCGCTCATCCTCTCTCCTGTCGGCGAACGCGACCTCGACCTCCCTGACACGGACCTCCTAATAATCTGTGATGTAGTCAACACTACAAAGACCATCTACCAGAAGATGAAGCGTAGCCGTGGTGGTCAAGTCATATTCCTGGCTTATGGCGAGACCTCAGAAGAAGAGAAAGTGAGCCGTCTCATAGACAACATAATGCAACGTTACCCATGGAGTACAAAACTAGGAAAAACCGAGAACTGAAGGATACAGAAATTTAAAACGCCTCTTCCACTCGATAACAACAGAATAGTTCCTCTTACACACCAGCCAGAGCTGAAGGAGTTTGCCAGAACGCGACACACCACCAACACCTCTTGACTCGGAGTCACCAGAACAGGGTGAGCTGCTAGAGGAACCAAAGGTTTACCCAGTTTATGTCTATGAAAGAACCTGTCAGGGCATCTTTGACTTTTGCCTGCGGGAGGCACAGCGCAGCTCCCCCCGTGAAGCTCTTGGCGTGATTCTTGGGTTCCGGCGCCAATGGCGGGGTACAAAATATGTTCGGGTAACAGACTGGGCAACAGGGCAGGTGGAGTCGAGTCTGACCTATGCCCGTTTCACTCCAGAGGGGATTCTGGAATATAGGCTCGCTTTACATGACAGGTATGGGTCAAACCCGCATACTCCCCGAGTCATTGGGCTATGGCACTCGCACCCCTTCGGCGGGGATCCCCACTTCTCCTCCACGGACATTAACACCTTTTTTAGAACTCCTTTCTGCGCGGAGGGTAATGTCTTCTTCCTCATAGATCCTCTCAGCCGGTTCTTCAAGGTCTACATGCTACGCCGCCCCGGCGAAAGTAAGGCATTGCAGTTGGAGCGCGTGGAATGGTGTACTTATCGGGCAAAAGTCCCTGTTGGTCCACTTTCTTCTGAGGTGGCTGAGGAATCTGGGGAAGGGGGGTCACGCAGTGCCTAGGGAACCTCCAACTCGCGTTGACCTCGGATTCTTTGAACGAGACCGGCATGACAGAACCCGCCGCTGGCTAGGCGCCGATAACATGGCACGAATCCAAAACGCGACAGTACTCATGATTGGTGCAGGCGCAGTAGGCAACGAGGTGTGCAAGAATCTCGGCTTGCTGGGGATTGGACGAATCGTTTTGATAGACCCAGATAAGGTGGCTTCTTCGAATCTTAATCGCTGTATTTTCTTCAGACCTGGTGATCACGATGTCATGTTCAAGGTAGATGCCGTTGCAGAACGGCTAGGAGAGCTGGCTACTGATACAGTGGTGGAACCTCACCCAGTACTCATCCAAGAAGCAGAAGAGGAGGCCTGGGACGTTGACCTTGTCCTAGTAGGTGTAGATAACCATTACGCCCGATTCTTGCTAAATGCCAAGAACCTCAGCCTTGAGCCACCCCGCCCAATCATCAATGGCGCGATGGGGCTAGACTTCGTGTCCGTGGAGGTGCTGACTCCCCCTGACACTGCTTGCATGGTTTGTTCCTGGAGCCAAGAGTTCGTCGACCGGCTAGTAGCAGAACAGGTGCGGGCCAGCTGTGACCCATTCTTCGTAGACACATTGCCCAAGTTTCCCATGATCAGCTTCGTGACCTCAGTTGTCGGGGCAATAATGGCCTGGGAGGCAACCCGGGTTATTGTGGGCTTGGAGGAGTGGAGACAGACCGGTAGATGGCGAGAGGGACTCGAACCAGCAATTGGGCGGTTCATCCAGTATAACCTTCGAAGCCACCAATCTATCAGCGGACCGATAATGCGGAACCCTCGGTGCAGCGAAGTCTTCTGTCGTAGCAAACGAAAGCCAAAAACTAAAACCTAGCTCAGACAAAGCACCACGGCTGAAGAAAGACTCTTTCCTTGCAGGCTATTGGATTAATCCAATGGATTTCTCCCAGGTCGCCTTTGTGGGTTTTCCGTCTAGCCACACTCGAAGAGAGAGTTTTGCTTTGGGAATGCATCGGGGCATTTGTAACTCGATGGTCGTATCCATTGGGCTAGAAAGACTTACTGGAAGCGGTTTTAGGGCAACGACACGATCCATCTCGTTATCAGAAAGCGTGGCTGAAATAGCCATCATGGTCAAGGCACTTGGAGCCTTGGGAATCGGGCGAACATTAACACGAAGCTTAAGTTTAGTCCCGCGTGGCACTGCGTCAGGTGCTTTGACGCTTAGCCGAACTGGTGCTGCTCTCAGGCGAGGTCCACCTGCGGTGCGTCTTGAAGCCAATCGTTCAACTTTCCACTTGGCGTCCAAAGAGGGTGGACTAGCCCTCTCCCCCGCCTTAGTCTTCCAGCGAATGTTGAATTCTTGGCGGATTCGGCTGCTCATCCAGTTGCCGACGATTAGAGGGATGTGGCGGCTTGTGATACCAAGTGTACCGTCACGGCCATACCATGTGGAATCGACAGGAACCCAAAACCCTTGGAGCCAAATTTCTGCCCAGGCATGGCGCTCCCATTTTCCTCCACCGTACCCGAATCCAGCCTGGAGTCTGGCTGGAATGCCATTGGCCCGGCAAAGGGCGGCGGTGAGGGCTGCATACTCGGTGCAGTCACCAATTTTGTTAGCTATTGCGTAGGCGGCGCCCAGCTCGGAGCGTTGCGGCTTATATTTCAAGGTCCTAAAGACGGTCCGCATGGCTGCGGAGACAAAAGAGGTGTGGTTGCGATGAGTTTTTGCTAACTGATTCGCCATCTCTCTGATGCGACGGTTGTCAGACTCGATATGCTTCTCTGGCTTAGTATAGTCTTTGATGTCATGAGGTATTGCGGCATTATTCACTGGAGGGAGTGAATATCTTACAGAATGATTTCGGACTAGTGCAGTGTAGCCACAAGAAAAGCTCTCACCGAAGGCTAAACGTTTCAAGCTGAATCTTACCCAATTGTTTCCAATCAAGTCATTGGATTCCGCGCCGGTTTTGGGTTTTGGAGTAAGTTTGATTATTTCTTGGCGAAAAGGAATCGAAATCGGGGTAGCAATGAAGACTGCGACATCGTAGAGAGTCACACCACCCCTCGAAGAGCCTTTCTCTGAGTCATCTTGTGCTTTGTTCGTAATTGTAGCATTATATGTGACCTTGTGCCTGATGATTGGTGAGAGCCCCTTCTCCACTTGGAAACAGCCAAAAAGCGCCTCACCGGTTCCTCTTCTAGCGCTTATGAGGTCCTTTTCGCCTTCGAAGGCTACCGCGACCGTGTAGATCCCTGAAAGAAGTTCCTCCTTTATGGGAACAGTAAACACTCCCTTCGTATATTTACCGAATTTAAACGGTATCCTAGCAATGTTAGTCCCGAAGGGGTCGCGGACAAAAATAGCGCCGTTAGAGTACTGATCTGCCTGAGCAAGGGCGCGTGAGAGGGTTATCGTAACTTTTTCTTTCGGCTTCCCAGTGGGCAAGCCTCGGACTCGGGAAGGCGCAGTGATCTCCATCTGAATGGGTAAGTTAGTTGGCATCTTCATCATCTGGTTGTTGTGTCTCTCGCTCTTCTTCTCCAGGCTCTCTATCACCAAGGATGACAACCCTGCCACCAGGCTTTGGGCTGGGTCGACGGGGAACGTCTTCCAAGATGCGGACAGAGGAGCCACCCTGATGTTCTTGTTCTGGATTAGTGCGGGGTGAAAGGAATCGCGTGAGGTGAGGTGGATGTGGCTCAGCCCCACGGACGATTGTTCCGGGGCAGATTTCATCGCCGCTCCTCGTAAACAATGTGTGGCAGCGCGGACACAAATAACTTCCGCAACTCGTGCATATCCACCAGTCTTGACAAGCAACTTCTAGCGACCCGCTATCATCGCAGATCGCGCACTTCACCTGAGCAGCTCCACGAACACTCATTATCCGACCTCTCGAGGCTTCTCTGGTCTGCTCACTCGGTGGACTTTTACCTGAAAATTCGGTAAGAAGTTCGGAGGCCTCTCCTCTTCGAAGGGGATATCCCTCTCCCCTAATATGACGATTCGACTATGGTGGATTTGTGTGGTATCTTCCTCCTCCAGCACTGGCTGCTCTTCCACCGCATCTTCGCTGGTGTCTTGCTCAGGTTCTGGCTGTTCTGTTCGAGCGTCAGGTGAAGAACTTGTGGGCTCGGGAGCTTGGGGAGTCTCTTCAGTTTCATCCTCATCATTTGGGGGCCGGCTTGACATAACGTTGGAGCACCTCTACTCTTCATCATCGAGAATTCTGATACGCCCCGGTTGGCGCTCAGGTGCATCAAGGATCCGAGGCCCCCGGCGACCGGTTTGAGGTGCCTGGGAGGGATCAATGATTTGCACACGCCCCCCACGCCTTTCGCCTTCGGATGAGCTACGGTCTTTATGGCGCTCCCTCCAAAGACGATCAAGGGTGGATACAATTCCATCGAGGTTCCGCTCGTACCATCCCATTGCCTGAGTATTCAACCCGTGATCGGAGGAGAAACGGGAGGGTGGCTCAACACGGTCAGGTTTGAGTAATACAAAGAAGGGCAGGTCTTCGAGAATACGGTCTAGCTCGCCTCTCACCGAGTAACAGGCGAGCCCTTTCCCACCAGTAGATAGCCGCGGATGAAAAAGTGGCGTTTCCGCGGAGGGGCGGATTGACCCGATATTTTGCGGATACTCACGGGGCAGGTCGAAGGTAAACCTATGTTCGTACCTGATAGCATTCGGGTCCGTGAGGGATTCAGGACACCGCACATATCCTGGGAGGTTCCGCATCGTGAAGCGAATCCGTTTGTAGGCCCCATCCCGGTAACGACCTATGACTTCTACAGTGAAATCTTCGTTAACCCATTTCAAATCCCGGCGTCGAGGATGGTCAGGATGCCAGCCCCGTGTTCCGTAGAGGTTGTTCATAGAGTCGAAGAAGGTTTGAATCTGCGTTTCCACACGCGCATTGAATAGCGCCGTTGAAAAAATTGGTCGAGTCATAGGTTTCCCGTATCCAAATCAAAATACCTG
>CBDVBC010000060.1:0-7688 GCA_965372125.1 Candidatus Hermodarchaeota archaeon
TGGAGAATCTACTGTCGAGTCCGCACGGCCAAAGGATCTCCTACTGACGGATAGGGGACCTCAGAAGTAGCAACCAATGTCCATCAGAGGCAGTCCACCGTCACTGCCACGCTCCGCTATGTGGACATTGTCTCAGACCAGTGAGGCAAGTCCATTCGAGAAGAATTCTCACAGCCAAACTGCAAACGGTGAAGGGCGAGCAATGCTGATAGACATCTCCTAATAATTCGAGGAAAGGCTTCACTAGACGAAACTAATGATAGCCCCTTCCTACAACAGCCAGACTACAAACCGGCGTAAATAAATGTTTCCAGTAGCTGAGGCTCGTCGTCGTTGTAGAATACGCGGCAGCGAGTGTGCAGAGGTGGTCAATTACTCGTGTTATGATGCTCAGAGTATAACCTGAAATAGACGAACATTCCTTAAGACAGAAATAAGGCACTTGAAAATCAAAGAACTATTTGGATCCTACCTTGAGGGCTACAATCCTCTAGGAATAAAGTGGACTAGCAGTACAGGATTAACTTATAATGCATATCCACCGAGGTAGCATAGTAACTAGCATGTACCTACAAAATCGGGTTTAGAAGGAGGCGTGCAAAACTGGAGTTATGGCTGCTGGTCTTGCTCATTTTCCTATTAACAGTACTGTTGATCATGACACGCCGGATTCATCACACAAGTGCAGCCTTGATTGGTGCCGTGTTGGTGTCGATTGCGCTCATCACACATGGCGTGCCTGGGGAGGCAATCTTGCCAATGGTGCATTTAGAACCCATTATCGTGATTACTGCGATGACCGTCGTAGCGGAGGTGATACGGGGAGGCGGGGTGTTTCAGTTTCTCGCAGTACATTTCATCCGATTGACGCGAGGGAATCCACAAAGACTATTTATTCTCTTTTGCCTCCTATCCGCGGCATTATCAACGGTGCTGATGAATTCAGTAGTAATCCTGATAGTGGGCTATTTAACGATTCTAACATGTCAAGCACTGGAAATCAAACCCCATACCTTCTTTCTCGGAGTGATACTCTCTGTAAGTGTTGGTGGTGCATTCACGCTGATTGGCACCTCAGCGAATATCATCATTGCCGATTACGCAGGCTTCGATTTCGTGTACTACCTACTCCAATTTGGATGGTTCGCATTGATAGTGTTTGCTGTTACATTAGTCATCGTGTTTCTAATCGTCCGCCACAAATTCGCAGAGTTGGATTCTGAAGTATATGAACGGGTGAAGGATTTTGATCCTTGGATGATGGTTCCCAGCCGCCTTGTGTTTTGGGCCTACTCCGGACTCTTTGCTCTGCTAATCGCGGCGTTTGTCGCATTCCCAGAGGCCTATCTAGTAGCCCTTGCCGGGGCGGTGGTGTTTATGGTGGCAAGTCACGCTGACCCACTGACGAGTTTTCGTAATATAGAATGGGACATCATCTTCTACCTAGGCGGACTATTCGTTCTGGCTGGGGCCTTGAAGCTGGTTGGTCTATTACAGGTGCTATCCCAAGGCATCCTGCTGGTGAGTGGAGGACAAGTGATTCCAGCATCTTTACTGATGCTATGGGGGAGCTGGCTCGGAGCCCTGGTAATTGGCGCATCGCCTATGGCAACTACCTTTGCACCTCTGGTCGTTGAAATGTCAACAGCAATGGGTTGGAGTGTGGGTGTACGCAATTCTCTGTTCTGGGGGGTGGGGTTTGGAGCTGCGCTGAGCGGAGTAGCATCCCCCTTTGGCGCGGTTCCCCTGTTAGTGTTTTCAATGGCCAGTTTTAAGCGTTCGACAATGTCAAAGCGCACTTTTTTACTGAGTGCGCTCTTAGTGAACATCCTGCAGCTTGGAATGTGCTCACTATATCTCGTGCTAGTTGCTCCTCTTGTATGAAACGAATCAAATTCTCCATGGAACAAGTAAGGGTCTCCGTTCGATCTTCACTCAATCATTTTAAGAGATCGTAAGCGAGCCCCGTTGCTACGACTATGAATTCACTGCAACAGGTCTCCCACATTTCCTGTTCCTGATACTTTTGTCTAGCCTCTCTGCTTGACACATCAAACCATGCTCAGCATAAGCTGCAGCCAGCTTCACGGGTTCATTCTTCGAGAGCATCCATGGTCACCAGATGTTGAAAGCTAGAGGAAGGACATTATAACTTGGGTGATGGCTGCACCAGCGATGAAGCCTATAGCGATGATTTGCCCACGCTCTTGGAACCACTTCTTACCGAGTTTACGGTCACTGTAGAGGCGTATGAATCCCCCCAGAGAAAACGGTATGAAGTAGGTGGGCGGTAGAAACATCGCCAGGGCAACACCAAGGGATGAGATTGGGAGGAAGGCGGCGAGAACCCCGATAGACAGACCCCCGACAAGGAAGGTCACAAGGTTGAGTCTAACGCCGGTTCCCCAGGTGGCGAAGAGGCTTATAATGCCAAAACTCATTAGCACACCGGCCGCTGGAAATGTGTCGGTTGGGAAGCCAATGAAGTACCAAGCAGCCAAGACAAAGACTATGCTAGTTATGCTGCCAGGCAGGATTTTCAAAAATTGGGCCGTTAAGATGGCTCGTTTGGGTGTTCCTGTGATTTCCCCGATTTTCAGGTTCCCGATGAGGTCTGTTGTTCCGAAGGGGTTGATTCGAGGATACGCGAGGAATGGCAGGTATCCTGAAAGCCCAACAGTAGCGAGAGGTATCTCGTAGAAGGCAAGTCGTTGAATTCCCATACCGAGCCCTGCCTCTCCGACAAACTTTAGGAGAATATATACATCAATGACAGCAATAGGCACCATGAGGATGAGCGCAAGAACTATGCTGATCCAGAAAGGGAAAGGTGTGAAAACGTCAACAACTATAGTGAGTATAACAAATAGTGCTACGAGTACTAGTGCGGAAGCACCAAGCCTCGGCTTTTTTATTAATCCGTTGAAAAACTCCTTGGTGTATTCGCCCAAACCTAGGCTGTCACGGATTACGGTATCTGGTTCCGGAGTTGCGCTTTTCTCCTTTTGTTGAAGGCGGGCTCTGAGCTTGTTGAGGCCAAGGACGACAAAGCTACTGAGTAGCATTATGCCCAGTGCTGGGCTAAGGGAGAAATCCATAAGGAAGTTTAACCAAAAACCCATACTGGTGGGTGGAAGGGGTGGAGTAAACTGACCTGTTGCTGTCAGGATTGGGGCGATAACAAGATAGGTGACGAGACCTGCGAATAGCATGCTCACAGACACTTTAGGGTCGATGATGTAACTGATGGCCATTAAGCTGATGTTCAGCATTAGACCAAGAGCAAACCCGGTTGGCAACAAGGGTGTAAAGTCCAAAAGATTTGCATTGAATCCGAAGGGTCTAATTACCAGATGGATAGCGCCCTGGATGGAGGTCAAGAGGACTCCAATTCCCAGCCATTTGAACATAAACCGCGTTTCCTTTCCAGATTGGAAGCATGTATCGATAGTCACAGCACTGGCTAAGTAGAAGGGGAAGGTCGCCTTCTTTCGTGCAAGAACCAAGTCGCTGATAGCTAAAGCAATAACTATCCCCAGCAACGTTCCTGCGATTACAAAGCCTAGATGAAAAATTATGGGGACAATCCATGCGGGATCGAGAGGACTCCCATATAGGAGAACGTCTTGGGAGGGAATAAGCCACCAAGGTAAAATGGCATAGCCTTCAGCTTGTATATAGATTGAAAGGGATAGTAAGTAGTACATGGTGAAGCCAGTGGACGCTACCATTGTAGTTGTGATTTCTTGGCGGTTGCTGCCTTCGCCCTTGCGGTGAAATAGGACGTACGCGAATAGCACGGTAATAATGCCAAAGCCCAACCCAATCCCAAAGTTTAGCCCAAGATAGGCATTGATCAGGGTGTACAAGATATTCAGGAAAATCGCTAGACATATGCCTCTTGCTGTGAGAATACGTTTAGACTTCGGGGCAGGTGTCTCTTCGAAGAAGCTGTCATCGGAGAGTTCAGATGGTTGACCCTTCTCAGGCATCTTTCTCATCTCCTCAGGGAGCTAGCACGATAGGCGTATTGCAGCCTTAAATGATGCCGCATCAGGTAGACAACGCTACCTAGCAAGAGAGTTTGACTGAAATACTCAGAGAAAATGTCTATAGGAAAAGAGGTTTATTGTTTTGATAGGTTTTCAACTGACAAAGGAGCAGATTGCGCTTCGTGATAAGGCCCGGAAATTCGCTCTTGAAGAGGTGCTCCCAGTTTCCGCTCATTATGACAAATCTGGTGAGTTCCCCCGTGAGGTCATCGAGAAAGCCCACAAGTCAGGGCTCGTGAATCTTGGAATACCCAAGGAGTACGGGGGTCCAGGATATGGTTCACTAGATTCGGTGCTCGTCGTTGAAGAGATGGCTGCTGCCTGCGCAGGCATGACCACCTCAATCTATGTGAACGACCTAGGAGCAGCACCTATAGTCATTGGAGGGAGCAAGGCACAGAAAGAGAAGTGGCTGCCTTTCCTCACAAAGAAACTAAGATTCGTCTCCTTCGCTACCAGCGAATCCGGTATGGGCTCAGACGTTGCCGGCATCAAAACAACCTGTGAGCGTGATGGCGACCATTATGTCCTCAATGGAAGCAAATTCTGGATTACCAATGGAAACTTCGCTGACCTCTACGTGATCTTTGCTCGCCTTAAAGGCACCAAGCGCCACAAAGGGCTATGCGCCTTCATTGTCCCAAAGGACACAGACGGACTCTCTACAGGTAAGCCACTCAAGAAGCTGGGGCATCGCGCATCCGACACCGCCGCTGTCGTCCTGCGAAATGTCCAGGTTCCTAAAGAGAACATCTTGGGTGGTGAGGGCATGGGATTCATGCTAGCCATGATGACCTTCGTCCACACACGCCCCGCGATTGGTGCAATGGCCACTGGCCTTGCACGCTCAGCCATGGAGTACGCCATCAACTACGCAAAACAACGCGAAGCCTTTGAACACAAAATCTCCAGCTTCCAAGCCATCCAACAAATGGTCGCTGACATGTACGCACGAATCGAAGCCATGCGATTGCTAACGTGGAGAGCAGCGTGGCTCGTCGACCAGCAGGCTGACCAACACACCTCCAACGTAGCCTCTAGCTGCGCCAAACTTGTCGGCGCTGAAGACGCCATGCGCATCGTCACTGATGCCCTACAAATCTATGGTGGAAAAGGCTACCTCGAACAATACCCAATTCAGAAACTCTTCCGTGATGCCAAACTATATCAGATCTATGAAGGGACTTCACAAATCCAGCGGTATGTTATCTCTCGCTACCTCTTCAAGCAATACCAACCAATAATGAAAGGCTTCTAGTTGAAGCTCCTGTTTTCAAGAGAATAGTAAGATAATCAAGGCGCTTCGAGCTAGAGAGGATGAAAGAGGGGGGTGGCTAATTCTGGGGGTCGTCCGTCTGATAGCTGTTTAATTTCTTGTTGCAGTCGCTTAGTGATTCGTCGACGGTCAGGTAACTTGTAGCGCTGTCCAAGATATCGTGTTTTAACATAATATTCCTTGGCTAACACCAAGTTACCTTGGGCACTTAACAGACGGGCAAGATTCCATGTAGCAAGAAGGTTATCTCGGTCAAGCCGTAGACCCTCCATGAAGAGAGCCTCAGCCTTTGACAACTGTTGTTCTGCGAAGGCTTTGGTAGCAAGAGCAAACTGCTTAGCGGCTAGTTGTTGGATGACGGTGTCAGAGAAGTAGGTTATGTCGTAAACCTTGGTTATTCCTTTTCGAGTTTCACGGAGTTCCTTTAACACAGTTGACCGCTGTTTTCCTTTGAGCAGTTTGTCAACTGTTTTCATCCCTATCCTTTGAATTGTTCGAACGGCCTGTTGTTGGGTTCCCTCGTCAGTTGGGAGTTGGGTCAATAAGTACAGGAGGATGGCAGGAAAATTCAGTTCTACCAACCTGTCGAGGATGTGGAGCTGGTCAGTGACTTGTGAGGCTAGTAAGAATCTGGCTTGGATGGCTTCATTCAGGAATGCCAAGGCTATCTGAGGGCTGTAAATCGTAGTTTCGACAATCTTCCGGTTTAAAATCTCTTCATCGAATCCTTGAGCGAGATTAAGGGCGTAACTCCCTAGGTCCCGGAGAAGCGGCTCTTGATCGAGTGCCTCTACTTGGTTATCAAGATTGACAACGCCTTTTTCTTGTAGTGTCCGCCTTACCCAAGACATCAGTTGATAGGGCTTATATTCATGGGGCTTCTGACAGGTGGCACGAATCGATGGCTGTATCGACCCTTTACCCTGCCGTGTAGTCTGTATTTGGACAAACCCCGTTTGTTGTAACATCTGGGTCAGGAGGTCCTCAGTGAACGCGAACCTATGAGCCATCCCTGGCGTGTCCAATCCGTAAATCCAGTTCATTAGGTAGGCCCGTTGGGCTTTCCCCTTTCTGAGAAACATTTTGAAGGCTTCCTCGATATCGGGGGTTTTCAAGAGGAGGGCACCCCCCGGTCTGAGCACTCGGAAACATTCAGCTAGGGCATAGAGGCTCTTTGCGGCACCGAGATGTTCTAGCACCTGTGTACACTCGATGAGGCTGGCTACGTTATCTTCGAACATGAGATAGTATGCGGACATTATTTGATTTGCAACGGTGGCGTCAAAGGCGTCAATGTTCATGTATCCTCTCTTGTAGATTAAACCACAGCCAAGGTTGATTTTCACCTGCTCTTCACCAGCAATTCCATTAGCTCAGATAACTATATCCAAGTTACACTAAACAGGAGGGAAGTAATACCTCCTCCGCTTGGAATACAAATACTGTGTAATTAGTTCTCAAAGTCGCGAGGACCTAGAGCTCCATACAAGGTGCCTGGCATGTATCCTGGCCACGGACCACTATGCATGTATAGATACCAGAAATACCAGATACCAAATGCACCTATTGTGACACCTGCAATTATTCCTAGCGAGACAACGAACCATTTCAACCAACCTGGGAACCCGCTTGGCTTTTCAGATGATGCTGCTAGAGCTTTCTGCACCTCAACTGGTTCTAATCCCACAAGGGCTCCCAAGTGATGAAGCCGCTGTAGCTGTTCTTCAGATAAAGTTGAAGCTCCCACCGCTCGTGCAATTAGGCGGTAGAAACTTGGGTGACCATGCAGGCGAATGAAATCTAACCCTCGCTGCGTAAATCCCGTTCCCGGCATATCTAACAATATATCAACCGTATTAAAAAAAGGCTTCCCTCATCTCTACGGGTATGGGGAGGAGTTTTATTGGAACACTTTTTGTTGAGGATTCAATGATAGTGTTATTCTTTACTTTCAATCGCGCGAAGACAGTAAGGGTCACGGTGGAGCCTACCGGTCATCGTGTACGAGACAGCAGAACAGCCGCCCTTACACCGTCGTCGGAAGGTACAGCGTCTACATTCATCACCAATGTCACTATCATGAACCTGCCGCGAATACGAAAACGAATCGTCGTCAAACCATATCTCTCGTAGAGACCGTTCTCGGATATTACCTTCGACGAAGGGATCTGATAACGCTAGGCATCCGAGGATGTTGCCGTTACTTTGGATTCCTAACGTGGAGATACCAGCCTGACAACCACGCCAAGGCTGTACTTGTACTTCTGATAGGTAACGTGAGAAGTAGCCCATGTCATGGGCACCAGCTACCTTGAGTTCCTTCGTTGAATACTGTTTCTTGGAGGCTGCAATAAATAAGC
>CBDVBC010000061.1:0-7645 GCA_965372125.1 Candidatus Hermodarchaeota archaeon
AGAAGCGGAAAATATGCAGTTTTTTTCGCTGTGGCACTATCCCTATTATCTATTGATTTTAAAAAACTTCAGAGAACCCTTAAAATTCTTCTAAAAGTATTTCCCGAATCTTCTGTATTTTCAATAGAATGGATGACCAATAAAGAGTGTTATGCCAGTTTTTACTTCAAAATAAACAAAGACGCCATCCTCGCTAGAACGAGGAAGCTTGTTGAGAACATACAAACCAGCTTTAAATCAATTTTTGGGGATGAACATGTTAGACACCTAAGTGAAAGCGAGCTATTAAGCCATTTAGTCTATGGAGTCCCAGGAAAGATTCAGAAAGCAACTTCAGTTGACCGATTTTCAGTCAAGCTCGAGACGGATATGGCTCAACACATTATTTCCTTGTTCCAAAGCCCAATTGGTATAGATCGTGTAAAAACAATCTTAAGTGAAATTACAAAGAACGGGTCAAATAGAGTTATACTTTCGGTGAAGAAAACTGATGTACAGCAGTCCATAGCGTTAAGCTTGAATATCACGAGTTCTACTACGCGTAAGGAGAAAAATACTGTCCTGAATCAATTGGTTACAACAAATCATATACAGAGAATGCCTGCATCACGCATTATCAAATTTATTGGAGATATTCTAACAAGGAACTTTCCTGAATCTGAGTATCATCTTGTTTCTTTTGAAGCTGCAGTGAATGAATTGTCTTCATTTGTAAAGCAGTGTAGTATATGTGTTAACAGGATTCAGAATGACCAATCCTTAACAGTGAGCTTGCGGGAATCAATTGATAGCGGACGTGAGTGGAGAGAAGTACTAGAAGCTTTGTCCGAGCAGAGTGAGTTACAGATAGAAAAGGATGTATGCCTATCGATTCACGGATTTCCCCTAAGGATTGATGCGAAAATTCAGGATATTTTCCTGAAGATAATTCCAGAGTATTACAGAGATATTGACAAATTACGATGGTTATTAATTCAGCTAACTGATATTATCACACGAAAAACAGGAAAGTGTGTGATTCTTTTGTCAAATAATCCCGTCATCACTGCTGTAATAGAAGAAACATTAAATGAGGTAGAAAGTAGGAGTGGTATTCAAATTATCACTTCAATACATGACCTCCAAACATTTCTTTCAAGATGTAAAACAGACCTCCTGAACCCAGTAGAAGTCACAGCTGAGGCTGTTTAGAGAAAACCTTTAAACGGTACTGAATTCTTTTTTCTAAGGTGTTTAAAATGGTGCGAAAAAGCAGACCAAAACCACGACGAGGAACACAGCGTCCTCAACAAAGAGAGGCAGACAAGGGCAAGGTTCATGAAACTGTACGCCGGACACTATTAATTAGTACAGAACAGAAACACGAAATGGAGAAAGAAATACCCTCTATGCGTGTTATTACGCCTAGCATAGTTGCGCAAAAATATGGCGTTCGCGTCAGCGTCGCAAAAGCTGTTCTTACAGAGCTAGAAGCAAAGCAATTAATCAAAAAAGTTATCACAGGCGGAAAGTTCAAACTATATACAAAAAGCTCTGCCTAGATTGAAACGGGAAGTCAACGTCATAGGAGTATGGCGGCATAGTGTCAGAAATAGAAGTTGTGTTTGAGATAGGAGACGATATCGTTTTAGAGGGCATATTACGCACGGTGATGGCGCCGCGTACAGTAAATCGAATCCTAGCCTTGCTTCCAATATTTAGCCGCATTCACGTGTGGAGAGAAGAAGCCTATTTTGAGATAAAAGCGCAGATAGGTTCCGAGAAGGCAACCAAGCAAATGAAGGCAGGAGATTTAGCGTATTGGCCTCAAGGAGATGCAGTGTGTCTATTCTTTAGCGCGATGATTCCAATCAGCAAAGTCAACCCTATTGGGAAACTAGTGCACTCGAATTGCGAAGAGCTACTCGGTAGAGTTAAGTCAGGTATGCCTGTCAAGTTTCAACAAACTAGCGTAATCTAGTACAACTTGAGGTTTAAGTAACTCCTTTTAAAATTACTTCTGTGAAGGAAGCATACAAGGTTACTAGAAATAACAGTCCAGGGCTCTTCTCGCTGGTGTGTGTTGCTGTAGCAGTAGTGGTAGTTTGGCTGATTTCCGCGGCGCTTTCCCCGATGAATGGACCGTTTGATGCGTTTTTACATTGGTTGATACCGACTAGCGTTAACGCAGTAACAATAACACCTACATTGATAGTACCAGCGATCATCATAACAATCTTTACAATTCTTATTTTATTCCTTGTCGTTCGAATTCGAACACAGTTGGATTGGAAAAGAGCCCTCCAAGAACTTGTGCGATATGTCAATAACACTGAGGATGACCAATCAGGGACATTCCCACAACAAGGCGTGGAATTGACCAGCCTTCCATTTATTCAGCACTTCACACCAAATTTCGAATCTAGGGGAATAGAACAAGGAACACGCTTTAGGAGCCCCTATATTTTCGCTCACTTGGCAGCCCTTCACAACGTAATAAGAACAGCTACATTTGAGGTTGATATAGGATCTTCTATTAGCATCAGGTTTTGGGTTCCAAGAAAAAATGACGACACACTCGATGAGTTGGAAATACTTTGTTCAAGCTTGCAGACCAGTTATCGTAATATTGAATTCAGAAAAGTTTCACCAACAGTAATTCCACAGATTCTTGGCTCACCCAACCCAGAAGCACAAATCTATAACAAATACATACGATTTGGTAATGAATTAATTTCAGTAATTCATATTAAAGGAATTCCAGGTGCTTCTTTTAAAGAAACCCAACTCGATAAGCTGATCCATACGCTAAATGAACGTGAAATTGAGGGAAGTTTTATTGTTAATTTCTCTTCAACCAAGACACCGCGAAAGGATCGGGATAAACGGGCGAGATTATCACGTTGGGACTATGAAATTGAATGGAAACATACTCGGAAACTGGAGTTTCAACAAGATGAACCAGGACTCGGATATTGGAATGTATCGGCTTACATGGTCATCAGAAGCAGTGATGAAGCCACGCACACCTCAAAAGTGAATAATGCTAAGACAATCTTGGAAACAACGTTTCTGAACACAGAAGACCCGTTAAGAACAAAGATACTAGGAGGAAATGCTCTACTAAGGACAGTAAGACGGGTTCTCCACAGGAAAGGGATAGGAAAAACAGAAACCCTGTCCAGCCGTGAACTATCTATTCTAGTACATCTTCCTCAACAGGCACAACCAGGCTATCTTAGGAAGTATACAGCTGAATTTGAACTCCCCCCACAAAGACAATCACAGATAACTTTGTTCAATGTTATGAAGGGACAACGTGTACTTTATCCAGTTGGGATTAATCTTGAACATTTAACAACACATATGATAGTAGCAGGACAAACAGGAAAAGGCAAGACCCGTTTTGTTGCAAATCTGATAAAACAGATACAACAGCACCCCAATGTGGGAATAACAATTTTCGATTGGAAGGGCGAGTATAAGGGAATCATTGAAACCGTGTACAGGATTGGCTCGAAGGAATGTCCTTTAAAGATAAATCTGTTTGAAGTCAATGGAAAAGAAAATGTTGAAGAATATGTTCGGAATATTATTGCTCTGCTACGCGAACTTTTTCGAAGCAATAATGAAACTGATATTTCCCCCCAGATGGAGCGAATATTTCGGGAATCACTGACAGAATATCTGAAACGTGGGAAAGGGAATTATGAAGAATATGAGAAATATCTAACACGATGGATCAGGAAACATGGAAGAGAGTATTCGCGACCTGACGCCTCTGTTGCAGGGCTGATAAATCGATTTGGTGGTCTCTTTCGTGGCAGGCTTGGATGGATATTTAACACCACTATTACCTCAATCGATTTCGAAACGTTAATTCGAAGCCAAGTTTGCTTTGATCTTTCTAATCTCTCAGCTTATAGTAAGGATGATGCAAGGTTATTCGCTAATATTCTTTTAATGGTGATTCGCACATATCTCTTTAGAGCCTTTAGTGAAAAATTACGATATCTAGTGATAGCTGAAGAAGCGCAATATATTGTTCCAGAGATCTTTTACAAACGCAGTACAGCAGATGCTAGTCCTGCTGAAGATATTACTTTGTTTCAACGGGCCTACGGAGCAGGATTAATCACAATTGCTACTAGACCAAATCTAATTAGTAAAAACATTCTAGCTAACAGCGGAATTAAGTTGTTCTTCCAGTGTCCTCTTGACTCTAGCATTGTTGGGGATATTCTTAATCTTAATCTTGAACAGCGCCAATTTCTAACTTTAATGCCAGAGCGAGTAGTCATTGCTCATCTTCCATGGTTTGAGCACCCATTCAAGGCAAAAACCCAGGAATGTAAATTTCCTACAACACAAGAACATCCAATAGTTTCAGACCAACCACTTTCATTAGTCCCACAATCAACTAGCTTGCTGGAAACTTGTCGAAGAGAAGAGTACAGCCAATTATCTCAACCAGTAATCCGTCACTTCCTCAACCTTGCGTGTACTGCATTATTCGAACAAGACATACTTCACAGGATAGCAAAATACAATACGCATACCGTAATCGATATTCCCAGACACGGGGTTCTATTATTATTTCTGAACAAATCAGATGATTTGGATAGGTTGAACCTGCGCTGTGTGGAGAATATCGCATCAGACATGGTAGTTGTTTGCTCTCCACGTCAAAAGCCAGTACTAAAGGAAGCACTCGCTCGCTATAAAAACCCTACAAATGTAGAACGCAGCGAACTACGAATCTATTTAATAGCGCTAACTTTCTCAGAGATGCAGCGATTAGCTAAGTGCATCAAGGAAAACCAATTGTCCACAATTGAAAGGGAAGATTTTTGCCGACAAAAAGAAGTGACCCCTTCAAGAGAGAACTATGACCATATCGAGTGCGTCAATATAGGACAAGTGGTGAAATCCTGGAGAAGAATTGAACGGGTCTTTAAGGATGCACTCCGTCGTAGAAGCACACATACTAGTTACACTGAACGACAGAAATACACGACGCTTCTTCAAACCCTTGGTCTTACTCGGTGGATAAGTGAATTCGAATGGCTACGGAGAACACGTAATCATATAATTCATGAAGGAAAATACCTGAACCAGGCTTTTGTGCAAAGCTATTGTAGAAGAGCTGAGAATCTACTCGTACTGATTATACAATCCTTAGAAAAACAATCAGTTTCTAACCCTCCAATCACGGGTTAAAATCAATCCATTCTTCAACATTCAAAAATATAGAGGAGTTTTAATTGGATATTAAAACAGAATCTACAGAAGAAAGATGCGAAAAGCCACCTCTATTTTATTCTTTATAGCCGTCCTAGTATTGGCAGGTACGAACTTCACTCCGCTTGCAAGTACCCAAGACTGTTTTGTTCAGATAATGTCAATTAATTTGAACAAGTCAACCCTTTCCATAGGAGAAAGGTTCCAAGCCAACATCACATACAACCTTAATTATGATATTACAGACCCATTTGGACTTGGTGCAATCAGTATTTCAATTAGCGCTTCTGCCGGAGGACCACCCTTATTAATAAAAGAATTCACGGAATTGGGTGTTAATGTTGAAAAAACCGTTGCCATAGATATCCTACCGCAAGACTGGGAGCCAAGTGATGAAGGCCAAATTGGTTCTATCCAAGTTTTAGGATGGGTTCAAGATTCGTATAATTCAATGACAGACCAGATCACCAAAGAGTTCTGGGTTGTCAGAAGTGAAACTGACCTCCATATAGAAGACACACCTACAAACATAGTTTTTCATGATGTGCTTAATGTCACGGGGCACTTGACTAATCCACATAATAACACCCTTCCATTAGTAAATCACGAGGTCTGCATATCCGTAACAAACAGCAGTCGACTAGTCCAAATTTGGAACCTCAATACATCAGATGATGGTTGCTTCACTAAAATAATCGACACAACTACACTAGGTATTGGAGAATTTTTGTATAATATAACATCTCTACCAAACGATGACTACTTAAAAGCATCATATCTAGCACCATTTAACATTGCGAAAGCGAATATAACGTTAAACGCGGAACTAAATGCAACCGCATACCAAACTCATTTTCCATCAATGAACAATTGTACGGCAACTATTAGAGTTGAAGCATCCTGTCATCCTATAATTAATGGCATGTCAGAAGCTACTGTTATATGGAGTTTAGATGGGAGGAATGGGGACCTGTCTTATAACGGAACCCTATTTAGGGGTGAAATTGTTACGCCAACTATTCCAGGTGTTTACATCATCACTATCACTGCAACTTTAGAAAACCACAACACGAGTAGTACTTGCATACCCCTTATTGTGGAGCCCCGTAGACCCATACTCTCGTTTGAAGCAAACTGTTCAGAAGCGGCATACGGTGATTTTATTAATTTATCACTAACTGTCACTGATTCTGGATGTTCCAAACCAGTTGGTGGAAAAATAGTTGCCATACTTTTTATGGACCATTCAAACTGGGATTATCTTGCACAGAGTGTGCTAGACGATAATGGTTTCACCAGTTTTTGTTGGCAAGCTAGAGATACTGGTAGTGATAAATTCAGATTTAAAGCCTTGTTCGAAGGCCAACCCGAATACATTATCCACAATCAAACTATCACGGTAGATAATACGCAGACCATCCGATTTCAAATAGACACTATCATTGGTGTAGTTCGTGGAACACAAACCAACTGTACACTCCAAATAACAACACTTGAAAATAGTCCTATTCCAAACCTCACATTATGTCTTGTGGAGGTAGATACAGACAGTATTTGGTGTACTGCGGATACTAATTCTTCAGGATATGCCACCCTATCTTGGTATATTCCTAATGATTACGATTTGGGGATACACCAATTTGCGCTGGTGTGCCAAGACTCAATGGAAATTCTTGGAGTCATATCCGTAACTTTGATAGTGTACACATCAACTCTTCTATGGATCTATTACTAGAATTAATACGAGAAGTGAAAACCTTTTTTGATAATAAAACAGTTATCGTATCAGGATAAATCAAATGTGCGTGAGTTACAACTTTGACAACAGCACGTATTAATGAAATACTTGAAATAATGAGCAATCCTGAAGTCATAAGAAACGTCGGAATTATCGCTCACATAGATCATGGAAAGACTACACTAACAGACTCCTTACTAGCAAATGCTGGGATGCTTTCATACAATCTTGTAGGCCAAGCTCGAGCTCTTGACTATCTTGAGGAGGAGCAGAGAAGGGGAAACACTAGGGCGTTGTGACGCGAGTGCCTCAGTAACCATCAAGTCAGCGAATATTTCTCTGCTTCACGAGGTTAATAATAGACGCTATGTAGTCAACCTAGTTGATACACCAGGACACGTTGACTTTAGTGGAAAAGTAACGCGTGCAATGCGCGCCATTGATGGTGCAATAATCGTAGTTGATGCAGTGGAAGAAGTTATGGCACAGACCGAATGTGTGTTAAGAGCTGCGATTAGGGAACGCGTTCGCCCGGTTCTATTCATAAATAAGATTGACCGGCTAATACGGGAGCTGAAGTTACCACCAAAACAGATTCAGGAAAAGCTTACAAGAATTATCGACCAGATAAATAACCTGATAACAGAGAGCCCAACCCCTCAGAGCAATTCATCTTGGCAAGTAAAT
>CBDVBC010000062.1:0-7604 GCA_965372125.1 Candidatus Hermodarchaeota archaeon
CTGAAGGCACCTAGGCATTAAAGGAGCCGGAGTACAGAGTTATCCTGTGAAATACTTTGACTGACGCTCAGCCTTACCTTCTTGCTAAGATGACTTGGCAGGAAGCTGAAGCGCTCCTGAAGAAAACAGACATTGCTATCATCCCTGTGGGTGCTACGGAGCAGCATGGCCCCGCCTTGCCTTTGGATACGGATGCCTTCCAGGCTGAAAAATTCGCTCACGCAGTTGCAGAACAGCTCTGGCCCAAAGTAAAGACTGTCGTGGCTCCACTGGTGTCTTATGGGGTTTCGCCGCACCACATGGCTTTCGCGGGAACTATCACTTTGAGACCTGAGACTCTCATTGACCTGATTGTGGATATCGGTACGAGTTTAGCTAAACATGGTGTCAAGAAAATCGTCGTTATTAATAGTCACGGGGGAAACACAGCTTCCCTCTCTATTGCACTGCGTAAGTTGTATGAGAAGGGGCTTTGGTGCGTTCAGATAGCGTGGTGGGAAATCACTGCAGATCTGATTAAGGAAACCTTCAAGCCCCCCTACTTTCACGCAGACGAGATGGAAACATCAATTGCCTGGGCGTTGGGGCAACGGGTGCTTGCGGATAAACGAGTGGATGAACCGGGGCGAGAGCCCATACCAGGATTCATCCGTGCCACCATGTTCGCTAAACCTCCTAACTTCTTCCCTGCCTTCGACATGACAGACTTCACTGATTCTGGCACAATCGGGTATGCTACTCGGGCAGATCCTGAACGGGGTAAACACGTTGTCTCAGTTGCCATCGAGCGTATAGCTGCTTTTATTGAAAGGGTAGCGAGTCTAAAGCTGAAGTGACTAGTTGCTGTGTCGGTTAGACGCGGGAGATAAGTTTATCACGGTTGAAGAGGTTGCGCGCCAGCTGGAACAGCCCAATATCTGCTATGCCGAGAATGGCAGCTCCAAAGAAGAGTAGTAGCCAGTTAACTGATGTGCTTAAGAATAGCTGCGTGAAGACTAGAGTCAGTGGTAGTATTATTACAAAGCCAGCGATTTGGTAAGCTTCGTAGACTTTGCTGACCCTTCCCGAAATCATTATCATCAGGCACACGGCAATCGCTGCGAGAAGCGGGGGGAAGATAAGCGCTTGAGTCAAAGCCAATAGGGAAGGCCACACCCAAAGTAGAGTTGGCGCCATGAATAGGGTTATCCCGTTTACTATGGCAATGCCTATTACAAGGTTGGCGTATGCGACGATGATTCCTGGAATTAGTGCTGTCAGGAACTTGCCCAATAGGATTTCACCGTCTGTTAAGGGGCTAGCTAGTAGGGGGACTAGCGTGTGGCGTTCCTTTTCGCCAACAATTGAGTCAGCGGCGATCATCGCAGGCAGCATCGCAGGCATCATAACAACGGATGTGCCCATGAGCATCGCCATCATCATGTCATAAAACTCTACACCCACCTCTGCCGCCAATGGCAGCATAAGTGGCGTGAACAAACCAGCGAAGAGACCAGTCATGAGGAAAATCATTACAGGGATTGTCTTGACCTGGCGGCTCTTGAAGACCATTCGTATCTCTGTTTTTGCCATTATCCAGGCTTTTCGTAGCATGATTATTTCCCTCCAATTACCTTGAGGTAGACATCCTCTAGGTCAGGTATTCGTTCTCGAAGTTCTACGATGGCAAGCCCCGCCTCAACCAGAGCCCGTACTATCTGGGGGTTCTTGCGTTCAGCCTTCTCAACCACAAAGACGACTCGTTTGTTCTCGACTTGTACCGAGGTTGCGAGGCTAGTTGCTTCAACGATGGATTTAGCTTTGAATGGGTCGCCTGTTGCCAACTGAAGCTCGAAGGTGCGTTGGGTCCAGAACTTTCGTCGAAGATCAGCGGGGCTCCCCACTTCTACAAGGCGCCCATGGGAGATGAAGCCAACCCGGTCGCAGAGATGCTCAGCTTCCGAGAGGAGGTGTGTGCACATGAAGAAAGTCTGCTTACTGCCTTCCGCCATTTGCTGAATGAGTTCCCGCACCTTCCTCGACATTATAGGATCGAGGTTAGAGGTCGGTTCGTCTAGAAAAACGATGGGAGGATTATGGATGAGGGCTCGAGCCAAAGAGAGCTTTTGCTTGAGCCCAGTTGAAAACGTACCCGGGGAATTATCGCGGCGGTCAGATAGCTCAAGGAACTCTAAGAGTTCATCGATTCGGTTTTGCAGCTTCTCCTTTGGAACATCATAGAGGTGCCCGAAGTATTCAAGGTTCTCTGCTGCAGTGAGGCGATCGTAGTGGGTGTCGGCTCCATCTTCGGGGAGTAGTCCAACAATGGCTCGTACCTCCTCTGGTTCCTCAAGGACATCATAACCATTGATAATGACTGTACCGCGGTTTGGTGTCAGGAGGGTGGCTGCTACCTTCACTGTTGTTGATTTTCCAGCGGCGTTGGGGCCTAGGAAGCCAAAGACTTCGCCTCGTCGAACTTCGAGGCTAACTTCACGAACTGCGACGATATCGCCAAAGCTTTTTGTCATATCCTTGATTTCAATTGGGGTCTCCATGATTACTCACTTACCTACTTACCAGACCTGCTTAAGGGGTTTTTGTATACACATTCTGTAGTATATGATTTCTATAGAGGAGTTAAGGCTTGTTTTTCTCTCCCCCATATACACCAGAAACCCCTGCACTGAGACTGCTCCTCAATTTTCTCGGTATCAATTGCAGGCTCTTGTTGGAAAAGGCTAGAGGATTTCAGAGCGGGAACCAGGTTCGGGCGATTTCCTCGACCTGAGGGCGAGAGCGCCTGCAAGAATACCGAGAATAGACCCGTAAGTGCCCCAGAGCATGACCCCCAGTTCGAAAAAGGATACAATACCTGAGATGATGGCGAGGATACCTCCAACTTTTGGGCGATAAAAGTACATCACCCCCCCGCTTACGAGAAGCATCAATGCAGAAATATTTCCAATGAAGAAAAGGGAGACCATCATGTCAAGGTACAACAAGCCAAAACCCTCTGGCATGAGTTCATACATTGAGGTCATTATTGGCTGGCTCAAGTAATTGGCACTAACGACTAGTATGCAACCTAGCAGTGCTAGAACCGGTTCGAGGAGCGGTGGTTCAGGATCTCCTCGAATAATCTCACTAATAGACAGTTCCTCGATGCCTTCCTTAGCGGGTTTTGGCATTAAATAAATCACTCCTCTAAACCCTGTAATTGAAACTAACTGATGGAGTGAAAGCTTAAATGCTTTCTTACCTTCTTGGAACTGGGCTGAATTATTGTGTGGGGGTATGCCTTCAAACGTATCGTGCGTAGTTGGCCACTATTCATAGCAGTGATTGCTGGCGTTCTGGTCTCCTCGACGATGTTCGCCACCACCAATATTGGAAGCAATGAAATCGTACGAGTAGTCGTAGACGATGCCCTTGAAGGCATTGTCGTTGACTACCAGATTTTTGGTTTTGAAAGCCCCCCTAGTTGTGCTGCCCTCACTAGCCTCGCTGATGATGTTGCCGCCATCACGAATGTTAGGCATACTGAGGTTCTTTCCCGTTTAACCTTGTCGACCGTTTCTTTAGATGTTTACACAGGAATTGAAAATGATTCTTATGCCTATCATGGAATCACTCACATATCTGGGGCTTCCACTCTAGGTGTGAACCAGACTTTCATGGCGTTTAGTTCTACTAATACTAGCCAATACCAGCTTAACGACTCTGTTGAATTCACCTTTCAAGTGTGGGTATATCCCATTGTGTTGAATTACACAGTGAGCCTTGAGATAGTAGGATTTATCGATGTAAATCCTGCAGCCCTCCAAATCCTCACTGGCAGCCCATATTGGAGGGAATATCCCCAGCGGAACCTCTTCATAATGAACTTGGAAACGACCATGTGTCCCATCCGGGAAACCATTATTGGTGTAACGGGTATGTCGCCCTTTAGAGATGAAGTTGATGTATATGTTGAACGGGACGCAGTCATTAGCGGTGTAGACATTGAAGGATCATTGAACAGGTTAGCAACTATCAGAAGTCAGATCGCCAATACGGTGGGCTTCACGGCGACAGTCTGGTCACCTCTTGAAACAGGGCTGCAATTTCTGTCACTTACCTCAATGGTTCTCTTCATCCAGTTCATGGTCAGTTCAGCCCCAATTTTCTTCGTGGCGCTTTACATGGGCATCACATTTAGTGATGTCACCTTCAATTTACGCCGCCGGGAAGTCGGCCTCCTCCTCACTAAGGGGTTCAGCAGGGGAAGCCTGCTCCGCATGTTTATCTTGGAAACCATTATAATTGGGCTTCTAACAGGTGCTGTTGGGATTCTTCTCGCCATCCTAATTGTTCCCTTCTTCATTGGAACTTCTGAGGGCTTACAGCTTGTCTCACTATCCAGTGTTGGGTTGGACACAATCGCATTGTGCATGATCTTCTCCTGCATTGTTACCTTTATCTCTGTATATTTTTCAGCTCGCCGTGCAACACAAATCCCAACCGTTGAAGCCCTCCGCGAATATCGGAGTGTCCCCCAAGACAAAGGTTATAGAAAACTCCTCACCTGGAGCGCTCTTCTTATTGGTATCTACAAGATGATTATTTGGAGTACAGGATTCAGCGTTAACGAATTCGTAGCCCAAATACCGTTCACAAGTTTCCTCGTCTTTATGGGTCTATCGATGTGGGTGGGCTTTGACCAGATGGTTACGCCCTGGGCGATGATGCTTTTCCTTTATGGGTTGGCAAAGATAATCGTTCACGGAACCACCATCCTCTACCGAATTACTGGAAAGGTGATGCGGTCAGTTCTAGGGGATATTGGAGAACTAGCAACACGAAGCATTCAACGCAACCCTGCCCGTACCGGCGCGGTAATCTTCATCTTAGCCCTCGTTATCGGCTATAGCGTCCAGGCAACGGCAGTGCTGGCATCAGATTATGACTACACCCTCCGCTCAACCTACATGTCAGTCGGTGCTGACATTAGTGCAGATATATCTCCGACCCACAACACGTCTAGAGTAATAACAAGGGCAGAGAACATTGCAGGTATCGAGTCCGTCACTGGTGTTTACTCTTCCACAATGATACTGCCTAGTGGTGTTGCAGGGTTTTATTTTAGTTCGATACACGCCATCAACCCATCGCAATGGCTACAAACAGCATACTTCGAGGCAGCTTGGTTTTCCCTAGTCCCGGCTAGTCAGGCCATAGCATCGCTAGCTAGTGATAATTACACGATTATCCTGGATTATGCTCTGGCGCGTCAACTTGTCATTCCCCTAGAGAGCAGCCTTACCGTCAATATTGGTGGAAATACAACAGCAATACAGTTAACCGTTGTCGGTTTTATTGGTCCTTCACGGAGCACTGGTGTGCAACAAATTTCCCTTGTACCTAAACCACTGCTTGAGCAGCTCGGGGAAATAAACAAATCCAACTCACAGCTCTTAGTGAAGACATCTCAAGGGGCAGATATCTCACTAATAACTGATGAATTGGAAGGGTTTTCGGAAATTCAAGAGGCGAACTCGGTCATCGAAACCCTCGCTGAGTATTCGACAAGTCCCGTCTTGAATGCTCAAGGGAACATTCTCCGGATAGGGATGGCGTTTACTTTTGTGCTAGCATCGATTGGCACCGTAATCGTTGTTACTTTTACTCTGAAGGAGAAGCAACGGGAAAACGCCCTTATGGCAGCCCGTGGCCTCACTTTCCGGCAAACTGCTCAACTCCTTATCGCCGAGAGTACCACTTGGATTATCTTCGCAGCCTTGATCGGTGTGGTATCGGGCTTCATCGCTGCATATGGTGCCTTTCAGAGTCTGCACGAGATGAATCTCTGGCTCCCCCGCAATCTCCTCATAATTATCTCGCCTCAAGTCCTTCTATTCATAGGGGAATTAATTCTTCTGTTGATTATTTGCGCCGTGGTGCCTATGCTATTGGCGGCACGACGGGCACAAACTGTTGTGGATGTGCTTCGATGATGTGGGCTTTGTAGTAACCAGTAAAAAATGTAAGGTGGTAAGATGTGACATTTATTTCTTGTACCGATGTCGTGAAGGTTTATAGGCTTGGGCAAGTCGAAATATCTGCTTTGCGTGGCCTCTCCATTGGCGTGGAAAAGGGTGAAATGATCGCGATTATGGGACCAAGCGGCTCGGGAAAAACTACGCTGCTAAACATTCTCGGAGGTTTAGACCGAGCCACAGCGGGCACCATAATGGTGGGCGATGTGTCATTAGGTTTTACGCCGATTCCCCAACTAGTCAATTATCGTCGAAAGGTTGTCGGTCATATCTTCCAAACCCTCAACCTAATCCCTACTCTGACCGCTAAAGAGAACGTAGAGCTACCAATGATTGCTAATAAGGTGGGTCGAGGAGACCGCCATGCTCGCGCAGAGGAACTCCTTTCCGTTGTGGACCTAGCAGACAGAATGCGTCATAAACCGGATGAGCTTAGCGGCGGAGAACAACAACGAGTCGCTATCGCCTGTGCGCTCGCCAACGATCCTCCTATTCTCCTAGCAGACGAGCCTACCGGTGAACTCGACTCGGAGACCTCCAGGATTATCATCGATTACCTATTACAAATCAACAAAAGGTTTGGAAAGACTATCATAATGGTCACCCACAATCCACTGGTAGCTGCAGCCACCGAGCGTATACTCCGCATCGAAGACGGAGTCATTGTAGCCAGCTATACTCCCGCTGATTTAGAAGCGGGGGCTGAAGGCCGCACAGTTCGCTTCGTGGACCAGTTGCATCAACGGATCAGGAAACTCAAACTAGAGCTAACTACCCTCGATGATAGATTCCGTAAAAGTAGAATCGGGGGCGATGAGTATGTAGAGGAAAGGCTCCGACTCAAGGCATCTATCCGCGGCCTCGAAGATGAGGTACACCGGCACGGCGGGTAATACACCGGTTAATCCTCCTAGAAGTATCTTCGATTGAACGTATCCTTTGTGTACAACCGACCCATCATACAAATCCACCACCTAGAAGAAGTCATGTCAACTGACCACTAAGACTTTAAACCAACTTCTCACGAGACGGATACATCATATTCGATTTAACACAATTTGATGAAAAGGTATTGCTAGATATGCAAACAACAGCAAACGGGCAGCAAGAAGAAACACACCAAGGTATGGTTCATGTCTATACTGGTTCGGGGAAAGGAAAAACAACCGCAGCACTCGGTCTTGGGCTACGAGCGGTTGGACATGGATTTAGAGTCTATTTCATCGCCTTCATGAAAGGGCAAATCAAGTACGGAGAATTAGAGGCTGTGAAGAGGCTGCCAAACTTCACGATTCGGATGTTTGGTCGCCCGGAGTTTGTGGACAGACGCGACCCTGACCCCCGAGATATCAAGTTAGCAGAGGAAGGACTTCAACACGCCCGAGAAATCATGAATACAGGAGAGGTGGACTTTCTGATTCTTGATGAGGTAAATTGTGCCATTGACTGGGGACTAATCTCGGAGGATGCTGTTATTGACCTAATCAACCATCGTCCACCCCAAATGGAGTTGATCCTCACAGGCCGCTACGCGAGACCAGCTATTATGAAACTAGCTGACTTGGTTTCAAAGATTATTGAAGTTAA
>CBDVBC010000063.1:0-7413 GCA_965372125.1 Candidatus Hermodarchaeota archaeon
CACAGGAGAGTTGGAATTCAGCCTCGAACCCTACTGTCCTGTCAAGGAATAGGTTCATGATGCACTGTTCTTGTTTGTCATTGAGAGAAAGGAGTGGCTACAGACCTGAAGACCAGTAGCAGCCCGGACGAGGATGCGCTGGCATCGGCTGGTGGGTAGATCCTGCTGAGGGTGTCAGGGCTCCTGCTCTCCAGCCTCCCTCTTTTTTTCTGTTATGAAACTCTGCTAGAATCTGATATGTTGATATATTAGGTAATCCAATTGTATTCTGTGAGGAGGAACAGTAGTTGGTTGAGAACTTTGGAAAATGTGGAGTAGCTTGTAACCGGTGTCCATGGTCCCGGACCGTGAGAGACTCCATGAGCGATGAGGAGTACGAGTTATTCTGTCAACGCTGCAAGGGTGTACTCGGTCATCGGCCCACCAAAACCTTTGTTAATTGTGTGGGCTGTCAAACACCTGAGGAGGAGATACCGAAGGATGCGCGAATACCTTTGCGGAACTGTCTGATTCGTCAGTGTGTGACTCGGACAAAAGTTCTCAATTGCGCGTATTGTTCCCGTTTTCCCTGCGATCACATCAAAATTACCGGCGTGGAATGGTCACGGGCGAAAATTGAAGCCAAACGTAGCGAACCCATCTCTGAAAGTGATTACCTGACATTCGTCGAGCCCTTTGAGAGTCTGAAGCATTTACTTGCACTCCGGAAAACTCTTCGTCCGGAAGAAATCAAAGATGTCGCCATGGTTCCACCGCGTGAAGTCAAGCTTGTCGCGTTTCCAGACAATCTTCCCCTCACAGGCGAGGAGGAGGTGGCAGCGTTTCAGTCACTCCACCAGCTGCTGACCCGCATTAAACACTCACTATTAGAGCTAGGAGACGTCGATACACTCCCCACACAGACGCGACTGAAAAAACGGATCAGGCACTTTCTACGATTCCTATGGATTTTTGGTCGCTATGGAGAATTCAGGGAGGACAACGGCTCGCATCTCCTCATCGATGCGAAATCGTACATCGAGAACAGGGGGAGTGAAAGTGGGTTGGGGAAATGGTCTTTTGTAGAAACCATACTGTTCAGCCAATTCCCGAGATTTGGTCTTCATGGTAAACTCGTCAAATTAGATAGGTATTGGAAGCTGCCCAGTGGATGGCTCAGAAAGGAGGGATGGCAGATGAAGATAGCTTTCACTGAGGTAGACGGGGGGGCTGCTTCCCTCAAAGGACTACAAACCTATACTAAAAAATTGTCTGAGAAGTATGGTAAAAGAGCCTTCAGGTATTTTGCAGCCGCAGATATGCGCGTGCTCAGAGAATAGATAGAATGCTCAAATCAATTATAATAGTCTAGACAACAAGGGCTCATAATATGGAGCTCACTGAGGCTGATATCCGGGCTGCCTTTCTTGCCCGACAGGGAGTACGCTACAAATCCCCGTGGCGAACAGTCCATGAAGCTATCACGAACATCGCAGCGGTTCAAATTGATACCATCGCCGTTGTCGCTCGTAGCCATCACCTAACCCTCCGCCAGCGCATCCCCAACTATGTTCCAGAAGATTTGTGGGTTGCTCTTCGGGAACATCAGATCTTCGAGTACTTGGCGCACGCTGCCTGTTTCTTACCAATCGAAGACTACCCCTACTACCGACCCTATATCGAAGAGTTTCACCTTCGAGCTCACGCCTGGTATAGACGCCGTTTCGAAAAGTACAAAGAAACCATGACTGCGGTCTATGAACGCATCCGAGATGAGGGACCGCTGGGGAGTCGGGACTTCAAGGACACCGACCCCAAACGGGTAAGCGGCTGGTGGGGCTGGAAACCAGCCAAGATTGCCCTTGAGCTACTGTGGAGCAGCGGAAGAATCGCTGTGGCAGAACGGGTGGGGTTCCAGCGACGCTATGATCTCACCGAAAGGGTCATCCCCAGTAAAATCCTGAACCGCACCGTCGACCCGGACGATGTCTGGCGGTTCTTCCTCCGGCGGGCTCTTGACTGCCTAGTCGTGGGCACCCGCAACGACGTTGCCAACTACCTTGGGTTACGCAGTTACATGTTTAATCCCGAACATAACCTGAAAAAGCAACTAGACGAGAAAATACAGCAACTCATCACAGAGGACACAGTGGTCAAGGTTGACCTCACGGATTCATCAGGGTACTACTACTGTCTTACACGGGCTGTGCCCTTTATCGAAGAACACACCGAAAAAGAGGCGCCACCAACCCTTGCCCGGTTTCTGACACCCTTTGATAGCATAGTTTGGGACCGCAAGCGCGTAAAACAGAACTTCGACTTCACCTTAAGCCTTGAAGCCTACCTTCCCAAGGAGAAGCGGACATTCGGTTACTACACGATGCCAATCCTCTGGAAGGACCAGCTCATCGGACGCGTCGACCCAAAGGCTGACCGAGCCAACAAGACCCTCATCCTCCGCAACATCGAAGTCACTAAACCTTATCAAGGCTCAAGGAGTGTCCTCGACGCAATTCGTGAAGAGATGAGTCGATTTATGAAATTACACAATCTAGACAAGCTAGTGGTTGAACAAGCTAATCCGAGGGCATTGAAAAAACAGCTTGGAAGATGAACAGAAAGGAACTAGGGAATTACTCTCTTGAGAGCAAATAGCGCTGCTCTTTCATGCTCGAAGATTTCAAGCAAGTGTGAACCGAGTTCTCCAAGGAAGTCAAGGAGCTCCTTGCCCTTGAGCGGGAAGGCCTGGGCAACTTGGCTTCGGATAGACTTGATCTTCTCTGCTTTGGCCTCAAGTTCCCTAGAGGCGGATTGACCCTTCACTTCGAACAGGTTATTCCATTCAACGGCAGCGAATCGCGCTTTTCGGAGTAGTGGGATGTCATTAGGAAGGGCCAGACTCTCAAGGTCATCCCAGAGAATCCCCAAATCGGCGAATTGGGCGGCAACATCTCTCAGTTTAGGCTTCAGCAAGATGTCGCTAGCTTCTAGGAGGAAGTCACTGTAGGAGGAGCGGAGCGCTCCGCCATCACTATTGTGGAAGTCTATCTGGGCGTGTAGTCGTGTGAGGGCATCGAAGAGGAGGACCGGCTCAGAGAAAAGGCGGGGCCAACCCTGCTTAGCCCTGGTGTTAGCCATTCGTTTTGCCATCATTTCCCAAGCATTGACTCTAACCATTGCCTGGTATCCTTCTAGTAAGCCATTGTAGCAGTCACGGATGCCGGCACGGACAGCCTTCTCTAATTTCGGTGTGGATGATGGAGGATCGACGACAATGGTGGTGTTCTTGATCCGGTTCACTACACCACGAGCTTTTGCCAACTCTTCAAGGGAAACAGTGAGCGGCTTACTGCTCCAATCCGCGATATAGGCTTGATTCGCATCTTCGTCTACGCCATACACTATTACTAGGTGGCTCTGAAACCAGCCATAGGGCAAACTATAGTAGGGTAGGAAGTGGACAAACTCATCATACAAGAGTGGTACATAGAGGTCAGGGTCTTGCTCATAGCGCTCCTTAACTTCACGTTGTGTTTTCACGCTTTCCCACACAGAGAGCAAAGCAATGACGGGCTTACCCTCCTGCAAAGGTTCAACTAGGTTCGTGAAGCCTTTAGCGCGGCTAGCGGTTTTCCTTACTTTGAGCTGTGCCCCAATCCTTGCCGCAATCTTGTGAATAGCAGTCTCTTCCTTCGTCTCGACATAGTTTTTCACGTGGTGGAATCGGAGGTACAGCCTTGGCTTCCCTGGGGTCTTCGGGTCTAAGCCTTTGAATGCCCAAGTGGCGTATTCTGCTCCCAAGCCGCCCCCCATCCCCATTAGTAAGGCTTCAGTGAAAGCCTCGCCAGTATGGGGTGCAATAACATCGTGGTAGTCGAGGATGTTCCGAAGTGCCCCCACGGTGCGCTCTGTGGCTCCAAACATATCATAGTTTTCGAGTATCAATAGCTACCCACCATCCTTCCCATTTCTTAGTATGGCAGAATTTTATTTTACCTTGATTGCTACTATTTCGCCTGTTGCGCATTTTGTTTCGCCGGAGTAGAGGGAACAGGTCACGGTGATCTTCCTGCCCTGAATCTCCTTCACACGGGCTCGGAGCGTTACTGGCTTGTCTAGAGGGGTGGGTTTCAGATATTTCACGGAGAGCGAGCCAGTCACGTATCCCTTGAGAGGGTGGTTACCGATATCCTTGCCTTCAGCTTTGTAGGCTGCGGCCTTGGCAGTGTTTGTAGCGTGGCAGTCGATGAGGGTGGCGATGATGCCTCCGCACAGTGCTCCGGGGAAAGCGAGGTGGTAGGGTTGGGGCTGCCAGGTCGCCACAGTCTCGTCTCCCTCCCAGTAGCTCTTCAGCTGGAGACCGTGCTCGTTGTCTCGTCCACAGCCAAAGCACTGCCTCCCCCATTCGGGCCACTGATCCTGTAATGCATCTTTAACCATCGAAAATACATCCTACATCGAAGCAGGTTACCCTAGCTCAACTTCAGCTTTTGTCTCTTATGCCTCATCACTTTCGTGATCGAGTTACTTTAGGTAGAGCTACAGTGACCGGTTCAAAAGTCAGGGCTCTTGTGAGCTGAGCAAGAGGCGTGGGCTCGGAGCTTACTGCATCTCTAAATTCTTCTACTAGCATTTGTGCTATCTTGGCACCTTCTTCTCGTTTACCGTCTTGAACGACGCCCAAAGCCCGACCCAGTCTGCCTGATTTGATTTCCTTGTCAAGGTCTTTCCAGCCTTTGCCTTTTGAGGCTAGTGCTGCGTCGGTTCTGGCAAGTCGGGTGAAAATGCTATCTCCGCAAAGCCAGGAAGCTAGAAAAGAAGCGAATCTCGGATTTCCTCGAAACTCAGAGTAGAAGCCTTCACCCTTTTCCGCTACATCGGTTACCTTTCTAAAAACTGGAAGCAATGGGTGTTGAACAGGACCTTCACCGATGTCTCCGGTTGCTCTTTGCGAGCCCTTTACAATCTTGTCTAAGATCAGTTGGAGTTTTGTAAGTATAGCAACGATTCTCCTCTCCTTTTCGGCTTCGTTCATCCCCTGATATAAATCTGAACCCGGATTTAGTACAAGTCTGGATACCGTCGTTACAGCACCTAGTCTTACAAAGAGGGGTATGTAGGTTTTTCCGCCCAAGACGACAAACTGGTCTGGATTGAGGCTCGCTAATCTTACCTTGTCTTCGAGGTTCCCAATCCACCCGAATCCTGCCATTCTTCTTCTGGATATTACGTCTTTAAGTTCGATTAAGACGAAATCTTCACTGGCGTATTTTAGGAGGAGGCTCATTGTCTCTTCTGTGAACCCAAAAACGCTAGACCATGTTACCCGGATTTCTTCTAGGACTCCTCTTATACTTTTTTCAGAACTTGCCTGGTAGAATTTCAGTTTCTCGACTATTTTCTCAGTGAGGGAGCTGACCTTTGTCATCTCCTTTTCAGCCAGATTCCCTAGGACAAATATTCTGCCGTCTCGCAGTTCTGCTTGGTATTTCTCCTGTTCCCAAGTGAACGAGAGGTGAAGCGCTTCCTTTACTGTCATTGTGTTTTCCTTCTTTTCCTCTGTTGATTTCGTGATGACGAGGTGTTTATTGTCCGAGCCTAGACATCAATGGAAGTTTATTGATAGCAAGCCGGCGGCATTGGATGTTTAAATATATTGAGAGCGAATGGGCCTGCCAGCAACCAAAGGGGACTTACGCTAATGGAAACAGCTACTGTTATTGCCTCCTTCCTAGTTGTTACAGAGGTTATTGCGAGAAGGCTCTCTATTTCAGTCGAGGAGAGTGTCAAAGGTCTAGCGAAGGAAAGCAAGGCTTTGGATAACAGATTGACGAAAGCCTTTTAGGAATCATACTGACAAAAGCTCACCCTTCCTATTATAGGAGGATAGCTAAATCATGTCTCGTGCATTATTCATCATCGGCGGCATCGGGATGCTCCTACTAGGGATACTCGCCTCAATATACTGGGTTCTCTACTTCCTCTACGATGCCTTCCTCTGGATGGTTGTGGGATCGGAATTTTGGATCTTCATGCTAGTAACCTCTGCCATCATGTCAGTTGCACTAATCCTTGCAGGTCTGGGATTTCTAGGAATAAAAATGAAGTACAATCAGATGATGGGGCTCATCGCCTTCATCTTTGTCTTTGTTTTCGGCTTCTTTCTGCCAATCTCCGATGTCCTATCCGTTCTTGGAGTCTACGTCTACATTTCGCCACTATCTACATCCCTTGATACTCTAGTCTGGATTCTGGGCTTCTTCTTCCTCGGGCTCATAATTCTCTTCTTCGCCATTACCCTGTTGATGGTCCGGGAAAAAACCGGTAAATCTGTTTTGGCTCTCATTGCTAGTATCTTCTTGATGATCGCTGCTATTGGCTACATGGCTGTCATCGGTGCCCTCTTCGCGAACCTCCTCTCCATCTCAGCGCTCTGGCAGATTGTCGTCATTCAGCCAGGATCCATTCCCCTAATGATTGGCGGCATCCTCACAGCAGTAGTCTTCTTCACCGCCGACAACTGAAAACCAGACTCACCCAAGTGATCTGGATAGCTGCTGGCCATGTCAACAAGGACTCCAGCAGCTCTCCCCTCTTTTTTCCGTCTCAATCTTTCATGTTAGCAGCCAACTCCCTTTCACTAGAGCTTCCGTGCACCAATGAGAGTTTCACCTTGCTCTTCCCAAGCCAGATTCTCCAACTTCTAGATTCAAATAATCTTTTCCTGAATCACCTGAGAGGAGTTGAGATAGAGGACAGCGACAAGCTCTCCTGCTTTAGTGGAGAGTAGTTGACTTGTCTAGGAAGATTTCGCTCACCCGACTGTCAAGAGGTGAATGGTAGCTGGATTTGAGGCCGAGATTCCGTTCACCGGCCTTGGCCAACGCTTTCCACAAGTCTGGGTCATCCTGGAGTTCATCTATGAATTTAGCGAGCTTCGTCTGAGCGTTATATGATGGTCCCTTACAGACATAGCAGAAGAGGAGGGGCGGGACACCTTTCATTACAAGAGTATATTCGCCGAATTTAGCCCGGTCTAGAGCTTGTGAAAAGACTTCGCCAGCAAAGCTGTGAACTGCTGAAAGAAAACCCCCGATTAGCTGTTTGTCCATAGGCAAATCAGGGAGAAGGTTTTTGGAGAAAAGGCAGAGCCCTCCACTCGCCAGGATTAAGAACAGGACCGCCTCTTCGGTAGGGGCATCGGAGAAGTCAACTACCTGTTTGCGGATCATCCGGATGACAAGCGATTCGAGATCCGCCATATCTACTCTTTCTACAATGGGGGCTTCCTGTTCTAGAAGAGCTTTCCAACTATCTAGCTTATCTAGTAGTGTATCGTGCTCACGGGAGATTGTTCTCGCTAGCAGGTGTAACCCTTTTTCTTCTGCCATGATCTGGGCTTGGGTGAGGAGCCTTCGGGCCTTGGACAAGTCC
>CBDVBC010000064.1:0-7387 GCA_965372125.1 Candidatus Hermodarchaeota archaeon
TGCCAAATCCAACTAGGAACAGTACTCGTCGCAATAATACTAGGGCGAAGAAACCAGATGATATCCGCAACAGACAAGCCCAAGGAGATGTTGGTGGGTCCAGGAAAAGAGATGTCCATGATGTAGCGAAGAGAAGCGTCTTGATAGACTTCAAGGGTGGTAGGCATCTGGGATGTGGTGAGGAATCCAATGTGTTCACGAAAGTTGTCAGAGAAGTAGAGTCTCAGTTTACTGGGAACAGTGAAGTTGTAGATGTAATGCTGGCGACCGGTGGTTCCTCGAATCCAAGGCTCAAGGGCAAATGCTGTCCCATGTGAAGGAAGTACATACCAAACATTACTATATACGTATGGTGTGACGGGGTCATCATCATAGAAGACCTCGGTTGTTGTCCAAGCTTGGTTCTTGCTGATTCTGACTTCAGCATTCAGAGTTCCATGGTCTGAACCGTTCAGCACAGTGGCGAATTGGAGAGAATGAGTCTCTGCAGTGATGTTGGTAAGCGACATTCGGAGGGTGGAACCCCAGACTGAGTGGCTATAGGTCAAATTCGTGAGGATGGCTGCGTCTTGGAAGATAGAATCGCCGTCAGTGGAAATTACTACTTGGCAGCGTTCAATAAACTCGTTAGCTGTCAAAATAAGGTCGAAGTCGAGATGCCCCTCATCATCTACAGAGTAAACGGGAGCATCATAGGGATCTAGGTAAAGGTCGAGAGGGTTATAAGCCTCCGTAAACGATGTTGCGAGATTGAAATCGAGGGAAACCTGGGAGCCAGTAAAAGCACAGGAGATGCACTGAGGTTCGGTTGTGTTGCATATAGTGACGTTGACACCTTCGTACTCGTCGATGAGCCGAGTGATGGGAGCGGCATCATGAAGATAGACCGTGATGTTGTGAGGTCCAAAAGGAAGATCCGTAGCATAAAGGTACAAAGTGTGGGTAAGGGTTTCGTAGTAACCATCACTGTAATCTTTGACGGGTCGGACGACAAAGGAATCAAAGACGCGTATGTCGGGACTTTGTGGAGGTGGAGCAGTAGTATCTTTGTTGAGAATAGGAGACAGAGGAGCTTGGGAGGAGGCGCGAAGATGTCCTCTGAATGTAGCAGCCGTGAGCAATAGGACTAATATTGCGATGATTAGCAGATTTAACCTCGAATTTGACCCAGAACCCGACATTGAAGGCGTCTCTCTAGGAGTATAAGAAGAAACGGATATTTAATCTAGTCGTGGAGTATCGAGGGCCTCCAATGCAAACCCCACAATCCACTGCATAACAAAAGGATGAGGAACAACCCCACCCAAACAGGTCAGGACAACAAGCTAACGACGCCAAGCCTTCGCCTTCAAACGAGACTCCCGACCCTGAACACTAAACTTCTCCCAACTAACCTCCTCACTACGACCACGATGATTCGTCACAATCACACGGTCAGTATACGAATAATCTAAAGAAATTAATATCACATCAAACGAAAGGGTGCTAAGGAATTTCGAGGGAAAGTTAATGGCAACAGATGATTTGTTAAAAGAACTCGTTCTTAATTCATATGAAATAATCCGTTGGCTACGATTTCAAAACATACCTAAATTGAAAGAACTACTCAAAGATACTCTTATGACTCTGGAAAAGTGGCAAGTTTACGAACTCGCGGATGGGTCTATGAGTTTACGAAAAATAGTTTCTGAAACAGGGGTTGCCTTAACTACCGTCCAACGTTGGTTGAAAGTTTGGTGGCGTCTTGGAATTGTTGACAAAGTTGGGGACAAATATGTGGGGATTATTTCTCCTGCGGATTTAGGTATCCCTATTCCTAAAGAAAGAGAAGCTAGTAAGTAAAACTGGGTGACAACATATTGAGTGGCGTTGACCAAGGAAGAACCGGAAACCCGATACGTATAGACCCCAATCAATTAGATTCTATTACTAAGAAACTTGATTTACTTGTTGTACTTTTTTGCCAAGTTCTTCAGAAAGAGCACACTCAACGTGAACTAATTGAGCTATTGGATTCAATGTCATATAGCCCAAAAGAGATAGCTATGTTTCTTTGTACTACACCCAATACGGTTAGTGTGACACTGAATAAAATACGAAAGGAGCAGTCTTGAGGAAGATGGAGTGTGGGATAGTGACTCCTGAAAAACCTGATATACATACTCACAAGGAAATTGTTACAATCAAGAGAGATATTAGTGATATCAAAGCCACTCAGGAGCTTAATATCAGAGTCAATAGAGAAAAATACCTCAAACTTCTAGAAGACGTGTTGGGTAACTCTACCGAGAGGGCGAAAGTATTCTTGGCGGTCGATGGAATTCGATCCCTCGTTGAAATATCGCAAGTTACTAACCTTCCCGGTGATCGAGTTCGTCGGGGTATTGGTGTTCTAAAGAATCATGGTTTGATTCAGAAAGTGGGAATGAAATCTCGTAGTGCCGTTTATGCTAAGCATCGATGGGCTGTCGTCTTGAGAGCAGACGATTGGGTAAGGGAAAGGTTTGGTGATACCCTCGACTAATAGAAGGCTAACAGCGATTTATAATTGCATACTAAATTATATTTACAACAGGGGATTTCATGATTATGATGATTTTGCATTGGAGCTTGCATCTGAAGTTTTATCTCAACTAGAGCAAGGTAGGTTCAGATTGAAGTTAGCCATTAAGAGAATTAATTCGGGATTTTTTGAATATAATGAAATCAGTCGTCGTAAGTTTTTTGATCAAGTATTAGAAGCTCAAATAGTTGAGATATGGCGAGTAATAAAAATCCAATCTGAGAAAGTGCAGATACAAACTACAAGCAATGAAACCCAGTCTCTTGACCTAATTGAAGTTCCTGTCGATAATATAGATTCTTTTTCAAAGGTTAGAAGTATTCCTCCAGAATCAGTATCAAAAAATATTCCATTAGCTGTTTTGGAGAAAACAATCAAAGATAGCATAGCTCAAATCATTGGAGAGAAATACGTTGACAAAGATTGGGGAGGTGAAGATAGCGATTTACACACCACACGTCTTAAATTTAAAGGGAAACGAATCAGAGCAGCGTTCCTTCTAAAAGGAAGAGGGACTGAGGGTAAGCTAACGATTAGTAAGTGTGGAAAGAATGGTGATCAGATATTGAGACTTTCCAAGCAAGAAGCTCGGATGTATATAATTCAGCATGTAGACAAAATTACTCCTCAAGTAACTGAAACACTAGTTAGTCATCTGAAAAACAGAGGTTACTCAGGTGACATTTATTATTGTATAATCGATGGAGTTGACACAGCTAGATTATTAATAGCATACAAGATACTGACTCGTAAATAATCGCAGTAAGCTATGATTAGAGGGTTGTGTAATGGTTGAGAATTCTTTACTAGAGAAGCTGGATGAGGTGACGATTCAATTGAATCAGATTATCGCTCTCCTAAAAATTACTTTCAGTGAAAAGCTGATTGAAATTAAGAGAACTCTTTTAGCCAATCCAGTAAATGGAAGGATTTTGGAATTGGCAGATGGAACACGAGGTGCAAATTCTCTAAAAGACCAAGTTGCCACTGATACTGATGTATCCACAAAGACGGTTGAACGTCGAATCATCGAGCTCGTTTCAAGAGGTTTACTAACCCAGAGAAGAAAAGGGAAAGAGATAATCTACATAACCACGAACCTGTTTTAGTCAACAGTGCAAAGACAGTATCATGATTAATATTACCGTAGGACATTGATTCTGAATCCTTTTTCGTATAGCGCGTAGAACCGTTTCTCGTATTTCTCAAATTCCTTATCCGTCATTAATACAATGTGCTCCCCACGCACCTTAGCATGCAGCAACCGCCCAATACGTTGAGCCTCTTGCCTTCTTGAACCAAATAAGAAATCAATTTCGATTACCCTTTCGACATCCTCTAGACTAAGCCCCTCATCACCGACCCTACTCACGATTACCATAAGATGCTTTCGAATGGTCTTTAATCGCCTAGTTGTCGCTCCAAACACAAACGGGATTTCTAATTCTTCTGACAGTCTCTTACCTAATGCCACACTGTCACAAAAAATTAAAGTCTTCACACGATATCCTAGAAGTTGTTTCAACTTGGAGAGTTTTCCACCAAGAGTCTCTGATAAGTAGATGGTCACAGTTGGCTTTTGAACGACACCTAGTTTGAACAATTCCTCCCAGTCAATACCCACTGGAAAACCAGTTAACGCAAAAATGTACTCAGTGCGCCCATCTTCTCTATAAGGGGTTGCACTCAAACCAATACGATACTGTGATTTCAGTGTAGCTAATCTACTGTAGGTGTCAGCAGGTAATCGATGACATTCGTCAAAAATCACCAACATGTATGATTGACCGCGTACCTTTGCATAGGAATGATACGTTTCCACAGTAACTTCCTGAGGGACCTTGGTGTATTTTGAAACTCTCTCTATCCACTGCTCTTTTAATATCCGAGTGGGTACAACCACAAGTTTTCTCCCCTTCAAACTCGCGATGGCGTAGAGTCCCAAATACGTTTTACCAGCACCAGGGGGCCAATATACGCCTATAGCACCATACTTCAAGAATTGTCTCCATGCACTTCTCTGGTACTTACGAAGGGTGAACTTAATTTCTGGGGTGCGTAGCAGATTTGAATCTACACCTTTAGCAGGAAAAGGTAGAAAGCCATCGCGTATCAGGGCGGCGAGTAGACGAAATTCGTAACCCTTGCGTATTCGAACCCGTTCGTTATTCTCTCGCCGATAGAGGTGCCTTCGATACCGCTGCCAAAGAGATTCAGTAAACTTCCCTGAATGAACTATTCCATCTTGGACTTTAAGAAGGCGTGGAGATTTAATTCCTAGACGATCCTGAAGATCCTTTGGAACACGACCGAGTAAGCTTGCATATTGATTCAGAACAAAAATATTGTAGCTCTTCGTGGTTCGTTCCAACCAACCGATACTGAGATCGATAAATTTAGGTGAGATAACATACCACTCGCCGGGTTTCTTAGGTATAACTACGTATGGTTCATCTAAGAAGTCATCGATTAGGTCTTTATCAAAATGATACTCAAGTTTGGTTCTTGCGGAATGAGCATCTGCTTTCGGAGCACTTGATGCAGCAGACCTAACAACAGATGGAAAAGCTCTTGACAGAGCTTCTACAAATCGCCTAACGAATCTCTCTAAAACCATAAATCTCTCCACGAATATGAATTAGACTAAATACGCTATTTTTTTCGAGTTGATATTATCTAACAGAATAGTCAATGATTGCTATAAAATCTCAACGAAGTAATGCGGCTTGAACTGAATTCTTATCTCTACGCTCTAGTCGTACATCCTTTGCATGTTCAAATAAGGAAGTAGTAGTTATCTGTTTGAATCTGTAGTGCTTCAAGAATTTTTCAGCTATTGGTGTAATAGGTGCATTCCGGGTTTTTGGATCCTGATGCCTGTAATGATTTACTATCAAAAGACCTACTAGATTGTCTGGTTCTTGGCCTGTCTGATCTATTTCAGCTCGAAGCCACCCATCAAGTTGAAGTACTTTGGTTTTATCAGCTTGGCGACTTGTTCCCACTACCTCAACAAGATACATCTTCCCATTATAGTGAAAGGTAATATCCGCATAATCTGAGTTTCTGGGAGTATGGTGTATTACATCATCAAACCCTAGATAATTTAGTGTCACTGCAACTGCTTCCTCAAGCGGTGTTCCAGTTGCATACAATAAACGTTCAAAAAATTCTAGCTCATGGATTTGGGAACGCACAGCTTCAAGTTCAGCATTAAATCCCTCTTTTTCAGAAAGCTCGTAGTCTCCAAGCCATTCAGGCTTGGGTTGTTTTCTGAGTATTTCCTGCATCAACACTGTCGGAATGTAAATCTTTGGGTTTCCCTCACCTTCGTACGCTACTGTTATCTTTTTCCTCTTAATCATTTCCTGCAAGGCTGATTTGCATCGATGTCGGCTAAGCTCTGTTATTTCTTCGATATAAGAGACATCTGGAAGGTGGTGGGATTCAGCGATATGATCATCGATGGCTTGTTTGACTTTGACAATATCTGAAGCTAGCTGCTTCCCTTTCGTCATATCCGATTCTCCTTTCCTATCTGGAACTATAATTACTCTTTAATTATGATGTTCTATCACACTAGTTTTTTACCGCTAGGTAATATGTTGAACCAGAGATGGTTACAGAATGAATTGTGATCTTCTTTCTCAAAGAATTAATCGCCACATCGATAGAATTAGTGGTTTTTCTCAACTTTCTAGCCATATCCTCTCTTGTATTCTCTAAGTTACACAACTGGAGGACTGCTGTCTGTGTTGAACCAAGCTTCAATTCATCAGCAGGGGATTCTGATGCTAAGGTTCGTGCTATCAAAAACAGGAGGTTTTCTATATTACCAAGTTTATCGAGAATTTCTTTTTCCTTTTCTACTTTCATATCTATGCACTCTCAATTAGTCGAGTTGGATACTGTCTTCTACCATCTTCTCTTACTACAATCAAGCCTGCCTTTTGGAATTCCTGAACGGTGAGTCGTACATATTCAGCAGTAACTTTAGCAGCGCGAGCAATATCTGCTAGAGTATTCTCGCCATTACAAAGCTTGTAGATTTGCTCCTTATTTTCTGTGGAGATAACTGTAAGTATTAATTCCTGGAGTGGCTTGGCAGCCAGAACGCGAAGCAAACTTACTACGAGTTCTAGTTGCTGTTTGATTTCCTGTAGCAATTTAGTATCGTTCTTGTCCAATGCGAGCACCAACTGCTAATAAAAGCAATAACATTTAAGTATTTCGAGCATAAATATTGTTGCATGAAGTCAGAGGATTCGCGGGGATTTCGAATTGTCATATTACTAGAGGAAATATCTGCAAAGATGGGCAAACTTCTTCGACTAATTGAATTCACGCAAAAGGATGCTATTCTACGACGGAAAAAGGAGGTATTGGTTTCCTCAACAATCAGGCGAGAAGTCTATGAACTATGTAATGGTGAACGAACAGTCACAGAAATAGCTAGGATATTAGGTCAAAAAACACCCAATATCAGTGAACAGCTCGCTATTCTTGAAAGTACTGGTTTGATTACCTCAAAAAGAAGAGGTCGTTACAAATATTATGTGAAAATCCTCTGACTCAACACCTGTAGAATACTCAAGAACGAGTTTATGAATTATGAATAAGGTTGTGCAAGTTCATGGTTGATGCTGAATTATTTAGTAAGTTGTTGGAAGTAACGGGAAAGAGTAGATATGCAATATACTACAGGATTCGAGAGAAAAGTAAAAAACTACTTGTAGATAAAGAAATTGCTGCCCTTATTGTAGCATTAGAAGCTGATATTGATATTAAAGATAAGGATGATTTGATCATCCTATCAAGTGCATT
>CBDVBC010000065.1:0-7216 GCA_965372125.1 Candidatus Hermodarchaeota archaeon
TTGTTAGGATAGATCTCTTGCTCATGCCAAGATCGTTTAGCGTTTCTGGCCAAAGGTCGTCGACATTCTGAATAAGCGGGCAACGATGTACGATTTTGTAGATTAAACCTGGAAACATAGCGATGATGTTAGGATTCGCTGCCCACACAGCGCTCACCTTTCGAATCAAGGGTAAAGCGAAGAGAGAAGATAATACAAAAGAGATGAAAAGGAGGAGGCGCTTCGCCAATCCCTCTGATGCTAGGGCGGGTACGTAGGTTCTGATTATCTTTAACTTTCCTTCGTACCTAACTGCCAAGGCCTTCCATCTGTATTCTGCCGGAATATCGCCTGTTGGATAATGAGGAAAAGCGGAAATGACTGTTACTTCACAGCCAGCTTTCAAGAGTCCCTTAGCAACATTATGGGCACGGGTCGCGCCCCCGCCCATATCTGGTGGGAAAAGCTGTGCTATGATCAAGACGGCGATATTGCTTGGCATTCTATTCCTAATCCGACGGCTTGTTCGATTTTTTCTCTGTTGATCAGGAACCAATCATAGGTCTTCTTTAAGCCAGTCTTGAAATCTATCTTTGGTGTGTAGTCCAATAGTCTCCTAGCCTTCTCTATTGACGCCCTCCTTCTCGTAATCTTGTCCCAATCTCGAACAGGTTTGTAAGTCACCCCGGCGTCATTCCCTGTTATTGCATTAATCTGCTCGGCAAGATCGATGACTCTCGTTTCGGTTTCGGAGGCAAGATTGATTGCTTCACCCAGTATATCTTCATAAAGGCCCATCCGCAAGGTTCCCTCAACAATATCCTCAACAAATGTGAAATCCCTAGTTTCTTTCCCTGTTCCGGTAATCGGTAACGTATTCTTGTGCAATGCTAACCATATGAAGTTGGGGATAACATTTCTGTATTGTCCGGGCACTTCTCCAGGCCCGTAGACATTGAAGTATCTCGCCTTGACTACAGGTAGTTTATGGTAGGTGTAAAAGAAGTTGCAATAGAGTTCTCCTACTAGCTTGTTAATCTGGTAGGGTGTATCGAGATGTAATGAAATTAAGTCTTCCTTTAGGGGTAAGGGAGCTTGGCTGCCATAGACAGAGCAGCCAGAAGATGCATAGACAAACCGCGTTATGTTCGCTGTTTTTGCGTATTCCAGTGTCTTCAGGGTTCCAAGGGCATTTACAAGTAAATCGGCTTCAGGATGGTCTACGCTGTTCTGGTTGGCAAAATGCGCGGCCAGATGAAAAACGTAGTGAGGATTGAACCGGAAGGCTTTCCTCATCTTCTCGTCATCTAGAATGCTTCCCTGAATAAAGGTGACGTTTGGGTCCTTTGGAATGTTCCATTCAGAGGAGGCTGAAAGATCATCTATGACGATTATCTGCTCGGGCTCAGCAGTGAGCAGCACCCGAATAAGGTTGCACCCGATGCAGCCAGCACCCCCTGTAATCAGAACTCTTTTACCAGTATAGCCAGCTAAGAGTCTCCCAAATCTCATTAACCATCACCTAAACCATCCTTCGGCTCTAGGATAGAGTGCTTAATTCCGTCGTATCTATGTGAGAAGTGCGTTTAAACTTATCTCTGTACAAGAAACCAGAGTGTTATTGCCAGCAACATCAAAAGGTAGGTCCTGGATGCCCCATCAAGGGTGATGCATTTGTTGGGTAGATTGTCATTCCTGGTGGTGATTTACTGCCTTTTGGGCGGTATGAAATAATCCCACATCCATTCGCCCTGTGAAGAAACGTAAGAATATTGGTACCACATTACGCGGGCTCTTAATGATTACTCATAAAATTGTTTGAACCATTCCACAGTTCGACTAATTCCTTCCTCAACGGACACCGTCTGCTGGAAGCTAATATCCCGCTTTGCCTTGGTGGAATCCGGTGTTTTTATCCTCGTTGTGAAGGGCTCAGATTCTTTATAGGTCACCTTCGAATCATCTTTGCCCAGATTCTTTAGGATAAGGTCTGAGATTGATTTAATCTTGTACTGTTTATCTTCTCCCAAGTTGTAGACCTCACCTGGCTTAAAGTTGTGTAGAATATTAGCTAGGGTTCTACAAATATCGTCTATGTATTCTAGTGTCCGTTTATGACCAAGATAAACTGTGTGGGGTTGGTCGTGCAGTGCCAGATAGACAAACTTGGGGATGAAGCCCCGATAGGGGGTGTAATGCTCGCCGGGACCGTAGACGTTGAACAGTCTTACCCTCACGGACTCGGTTCCGAACATCGCCGCGGAATTGAGTATCTGCAGCTCGTTAACCCATTTTGAAATTGCATAATCATTCATCTGTTTAATCGGAATCCTATCCAGCACATCTTCGCTCATCACACCATCATAATCTCCATACACTTCGGCGCTTCCAAAGAATATCATACGGAAGCCCTGCTTCTCCTGCATTTGAAGAAGATGCTTCGTACCCACAGCGTTTGTTGACCAGAGATTTTCATAGTATTCTTCACCGTTCCATCGCCCATACTCAGCCGCAGCGTGATACACAAAATCAAAACTATGCTCCTCGAAGATACGTCTTATCTGCCTGTACTTGCTAACGTCGCAGCGGAGATAGTTCTCCCGGTCACAATGCATGAGATCACATACCCAAACTTGGTATCCTCGATTCTCGAGTTCACGAACCAAGTTTGAACCGATGAAGCCGCGTCCACCAGTAACCAACACTTTGCCTAGTTCTGACATGTCACTCCTCCAATCTCTGATTCGCTTCCTACTATTGGAGTCTTTATAAATAGTGTGCAACTGTTGCTTGGGAATCTAGAAAAACACAGAAAAGAGGGTAGAACCGGGCGGATTATCCCCGGGCAAGGGCACGTGGCACCCCCACAGCCGCGTGGTTATTAAAACACGGCACAGAAGATATGCCGAAACGAAACTCCTTGCGACCCATTCGGTTAACCACCCTCTGAAATCTTCTCAGCCATTAATATGTCAAGCGGAGGGTTCGACACTGTTAGGGAGAATCTGGAAATAACTCGTAAAACCGGTGAGGAGATCTAGTGTCTGAGGGGAAATACGTGTGTTTTTTGGTCTCGCCGAAGAGCTGTTGTTGTCGCCGGTAGCCAAAATTTTAAGCTACTCTGGTGAACGTGTTTTCATCGGATGATAGAATATATACAATGATTCTATGATGAGCACAATGCCTATAGTGACTTGAAGGGGTAGGATGAACCTCTCCACCATGAACATCTTCATCGCCCAAAGATAGAAGCTTCCTGTTATGGGAGCAGACAAAAGGATGGTGAAGCTGAAGATTAGCGGTAGTTTTCGCGTTCGGAAACTTGGTTGACGTTTTTGCCTTTCTGCCCAAATGAGCAAGATACTGCCAGCAACGAGAGACACCATCCCCAATATCAAGGGCGAAATGGCTTTAATAGGAACTACTGCGGTGAGATTATCAATTTCCCAGAGCACTAGAAAGGTTCCCCAGGCAATCGCGAGTATGGATGTCATTTTGAGGATGATTGGCATGATTGTATCTGAATTTAGTTGGTAGCTGCTAGGGACAAACGAACGTTTTACGAGTGCCGCTTCAGCGATGATGATGGAGGCCAGAACGCAGAAACCAGCAGCACGTGTGGGTAGCAGGTAAATTGGATGTGTTAGATCGATTGTGGGGAAGATTATGAAGAGTATGGCTATGTGGTAGGTCATCACACCTACGCCGAAGAGGAAGGCCCAGCCAACATATTGGTTACCTAGTTTTGCGACTTCATCAAAGCATAGAACGCCGACGCCGATAGCTGTCGCTGCTATTGCGGTGTACAGCATGTATTCAGGGTGGGCTAGGGGTCTTGTGAAATATATCCAGAGACGCCACAACCCAAACGCGAAGGATAAAAATGCAGTTATTTGAAGGGCGCGGGATAACGTAGAGGCGTTGTTGGTCACTTTGACACCACTCTTAGCGTTTGATGATGGAAATATACAGGGGTTGATTAGCTCTTGACTTATTTAGCTTTATGCAATAAATGCTACTGGTTTATGTTAGGGTTGTGGTGATGCCCAGTCGGATGCAACTTTGAGTTCGAAGGCTACGCAGGGCGCCTCGATGCCGAAGTTTCTGAGAACTGCGGGGTGGATTTCTCCAAGGATACCAACTTGTTGGTCTGTGATGTTGATTGTGCCTGCACGTCCTTCTATGAAGGAGGGAGCGGAGGTGGGTTCTATTTGTACCTCAAGCCCTAAATTAAGGAGGAGAGAGTGAAGCTCGGCTTTTAGTTTAGTGACATCGACCCGGGAATCTACTACTGCTGCAGCTAGATAAGGCATTGTGAGGGTACAGGTTTCGGCTTTGGGGGCAACTATGACCACATCGCCTAATTCGAAGATTCGCTGTGGCAACTCTTGTGCAGTGTTTTCCCCAAGAAAGGCTAGGAGCCCTGCTAGGAGGCTGTTTCGTGTTACGTGATATTCTAGTGACTTGGGGTTGGCGACCTCCACGATAGTTCCTGGTTGGCGGTTCATCTTCTCGAAGAGAGTTCTCGTGTTGGTTAGGACATAGCACCAGATTTCTTGGTAGCCAAGACCTACCATGAGATCCCTGATGGTTCGGCGGAGTGTGGTCATTGGGAGTTCGCTGCCAATGGTCATCGTACTTGGTAGGGTGGGTTCGATGCGGTTGAAACCGTATCCTATTGCCACATCTTCAACGATGTCAATATCGTGAAGGATGTCTACTCGATAGCGGGGTATCGATATATGGAGAGAATCGCCACGGGCGCTGCAGTTCATTCGCATACGGGTAAGACACTGTGCGACGGTTAGACCGTCAAGGTTGTATCCAATAATTTTGTTGACATATGCTAGAGATACCTTTCGTTTTTGTAGTGAGAAATCAGGGAGCCGTTCTACGCTGTCATGATAGACGGTTTCGACTGAGGAGATACGACCACCCCTTTCCGCTAGAGCGGAAATCATGATGTTCAAGGTTTGGATTGTTGTGAGTTTGTGGGTTCCTGTAACTTCTACGAAGAGATTTTCCGTCGTCTCAGTAATTCTGCCTAAATCGTTGCTGTTGATTACGGGGGGCATACTGAGAACCTGATCATCTGCATCAATGAGGACTGGGTAGTGAGTGTGTCCTTCTAGAATCCCACCAAACTCCTGCCCCTTTGGGTGACTTCGTAGAATCTGCTTGGCTGACATGACCTCACTGCTCTCCAGGGGAACGAATTGAATCGTGTCTGGGGGTTGTGCCCGATAATAGACTGGGGGCTTGATCAGGTCCAGCGTATAAAGACCAATACTGGTTCTTTTGCGGTTGCGACCAAATGTGCTTGTCAATCTTTCCTGGAATTGCATGAACTCGGCGACTAATTCAGAGGTTAGAGTCGCACCTCGCACGATACCACAGGCTAAGTATGGACGGATTTTGCTAACAGAGGAATCCACGATAGCTTGCCATTTGGAAGGTCGGACCCGATACTTTGGTGCCCCTGTTTCGAGTTCTAGGAATCCCCGTAGGGCACGGGCGATACCTTCTGTAGAGAGCATATCGGTTCTATCGGGGTTAATTTCTATTGTTGCTATGTCATCTTCTACTCGTTCCAATTCACACTTCAGAAGGAACAGGTTGTCTTCGAGTTCTTGAAGGGTTAATTTTCGTCCGATTAAATTGAGGAGGTCCGAGATGCGAACATCAACTATCATTCATTTATTCACCTCAGTGATTAGAGACGGAGGGAAGCATGGCGGAGACGGTCTAGGCTTCGTGTAGCCAAATCCCGTATATCGTCTATCTTCAACGCAGCCATTGCGAGACGGTCCAGACCGATTCCCCATGCGAGAACGGGGAAGTCGATGCCTAGTGGGCGCGTAACTTCAGGACGGAATATTCCACCAGGGAGAGCTTCTACCCACCCACGTCCTGCCATGTGAATAAACCCTTCAACTGAGGGTTCGGTGAAAGGGAAGAAGCCAGGCTTGAACTTGATTTTCTGGATGCCTACGCTTTCTGCGATAGCTCGGAGGTAGCCCATAAGATCCCTGAGTGTAAGTCCTTCGCCACCTATGATGCCTTCACATTGGAGGAACTCTGGGGAGTGGGTGGCATCGAATTTCTCAGGTCTGAAATTACGGTCGATACTAAACATGCGAAGCGGCGCTTCTTGGTGTTTAGCTAGATACCGTACTGAAACAGCAGTAGTCTGGCTGCGGAGGACAAGGCGGCGAGCGACTTCTTCACTGTACTTGTATCCCCATCCAGAGGAGCCGGTAGTCCAGCCGTCTTCGTGGGTCTTGGCGATTTGCTGGAGCAGTAGGGGATACGCAATCTTCCCTGGTCCCTTTGGAGTTTTGATGTGGTATATGTCGTGGACTTCACGGGCCACGTGGTCTTGGGGCATGAATAATGCATCGCAATTCCAGAACTCCAACTCCACGAGGGGTCCCTTTTCCTCCTGAAACCCCAAGCCAATGAGAGCCCGGTAAACGCGATCAATGAATTCAACATATGGATGTTTCTTACCAGGATAAAGGCGAGGAACTGGTCCGCTTATGTTGTAGGGTCGAAAGAGACCCCCTTGCCAAGAGCCCGATTTAATGATTTCTGGTGATAAATCCCCAATCATTTCTTCTTGAGCTTCAGCGTTTTCAATCGCTTCATTACCTGCGGCAGTGATGTGGATGTCAACTACTTCGCGTTTTGACTGGGGGGTTGCTAGATTCCGACGAAGTAGATTCCTTCTTATATCTTCGCTGGCTTCAGAAATTATTCCACCCCGATCCAATGCGATATGAAGTATGGTCTGGAGTGGGTCTTTCTGCGTGTCTGTCTTCTCCGTAAGCGCTAGCCACGTTTTTTCTCCCTCTTTGGAGATGGTTACCCATCCCTTACGCCGCGCCCACCCGAGTGCAACACGAAGTTCTTCCTCTTCGAAGTCGTGTTCATTTTCTATATCTTCTAAACAGCCTTTCCCGCTGCTGTCTTTGAGAATATCTACTAGTCGTACCTCTGGAAGGCTTCTACTTGCGTAACTCTCGCCTTCAGAGGTTAGCACTAACCTCTTTACGACTGTAGCTTTCCGGGTGATTAACTCCTTTAGGTGGAGACTTTCTACAAGGCTCAGCAGGGTTTCGGTTGTTATTTTCAACTCTCCTGCAATCTGTTCTGGTAGTTTTAGGTGCGGAGATTTCCGTAAGACGGAGAGAACTCTTCGCTCATTTTCTGGAAGCCTTACACTCATTTTACAGTC
>CBDVBC010000066.1:0-7168 GCA_965372125.1 Candidatus Hermodarchaeota archaeon
CAAAACCCTCGAGGCCTGGCGGAAAGAAAAATACTACATCCCCGCGTGGATGATGAACTTCGAGCTCTGGGCTCACACAGAGAAGGAACTGGAGAGCCAGCACGACATCATTCGTGAAGAAGCAGAGAAACTCCAGAAACAGGGTAAGAGCATGAAACCCTGGGAGCTTCACCCCGCTGCGAAGGCTGGACGCCTCAAGAAGCCTAACCTCATTGCTGTGCCCTATGGCCAGCACAGGGCTGGCTTTGTATTCATCACCTGGTATCTGCCTTTCAATGATACCGCCGAGTTCTGCCGTTTGTGCGAGGAGACTATGGTGAAGCACGATATCCCGCCAGTGATCTGGGTGTCATCAATCGAGCAGGGACGACAATGTATCGGGATGCCGATTGTCTGCTTTGACAGCCGAACCGAGGCTGGCTATGAGCAGGCGGAAGCGTGGGATCGTGAGACCACCGAAATCTTCCACAAGAAGGGCTGGCTCAACTACCGTCCTAACGCTCTCATCCATTGGCCTGCGATGCGCCCATTGATGCCAGAGTATGTCGGGATGCTGAAGGAGTTAAAGGATCTCTGGGATCCGAATCGTATAATGCACCCGGGCAGGCTCCATGTCGATTAATCACAATATGATTTGTGTGCTAGTAGAAAATAGACAAACGGTAAAAGGAATTATGCAATTGGAATTTGGAGGAACTCTGAATGACTGGAACTGATCACAGCAAAACTGAACTGAAAGATTTCGCCTTGGAAATCGCCCGCTGCATCCATTGTAAGGCTTGCACCATAGCCGATGCAGACAATCCCAGTGGTGGCTTCTACGATGGATGCCCTGCTTGGTCTGCGATGGAGTGGGAGGCCTATAGTGGTGGCGCCAAGTTGTGGCTCGCCCGACAAGTTCTCGACGGACAATACAACATTGGCGAAGAAGCCCTCGATATGCTCTATCGCTGCAGCACCTGCGGCAACTGCGAGGTGCAATGTGAAAATGAGATTCCGACGGTGGACATTATTGAAGCGATGCGAGCAGAAGCGGTAAAAGCTGGACTTGGACCACTCGATAAGCAGAAGGGATACTCAAAGGCTACAGAGCTAAAGCGGAACCCCTACAACGAGCCACATGAAGAGCGAACCGCCTGGGTTCCTGCCGAGTTCAAGCTCAAGGATAAAGCAGATGTTATCTACTTTGTAGGTTGCACGGCGAGTTACCGTTTGAAGGAGCTTGCCATATCAACGATGCGCGTAATGGAGAAGCTCGGTGCTGACCTTACAGTGAAAGAGGACGAGTACTGCTGCGGGTCACCCCTTATGCGAGTAGGTAAAGTGGAGATTATTCCTGATTTTGTACGCCATAATGTGGAACTCTTCAAAGCATCGGGAGCAAAGGTCGTTGTCTCATCATGTGCCGGATGCTTCCGTACTATGACTCGCGACTGGCCCAAGTATTACGGAGAACTACCCTTCGAAGTCAAGCACAGCGTTAACTACATCGCTGAGTTGTTAGAGGCTGGTAGGGCGAAGTTGAAACCCATTAAGGGTATGGTCGCAAGCTACCATGACCCGTGTCATTACGGGCGTCATATTGGACAGTTAATTAAGAGTAAGCGTAAGCGTGCTGAGTGGTTCGAGGTTCCCCGTAAGGTTTTGCGTGATCTTCTTGGTGATAACTTTGTTGAGATGCCTCGGAACCGGGACCACGCGTGGTGTTGCGGTGCAGGTGGTGGAGCCCGTGCCCAGTTCCCTGACTGGACACTTAACACCTCTATTGAGCGGGTCAAGGAGGCTGAAGCCACGGGTGCCAATACACTCGTTTCCGCGTGTCCTTTCTGCGAAACGTCGCTCCAGGTGGCGATTGAGGAGTCCGGGTCAAAGCTGAAGCTTGTAGACCTTATCCAGCTTGTGGAACAGGCGCTTGAATGACAACCTAACTGCTCAATCAAAATTATGTGTATCTGGTTCGCTGTCTAATACTTATGAGTCAGTGTGCGTACTGCGCTGAGCAGTGCTGCTATTCCGACTGGTTTAATCATGAATAGGTCGACACCCGCCTTCAGGGTTGCCGCTCTCACTGTTTCGTCAGCGCTGATGAAGATAATCAAGCAACTGGGGAAACGCCTTTTCAGCTCCTTTGTCGCTGCTAGGCCGTCCATCACTGGCATCCTGTGGTCCATGATGATGATGCTGGGTTTTGGCTCAAGCTGGCTGACCTTCTCGAGAGCCATTGCTCCGTTGAAAGCTACACCCACTACTCGGTGACCTCCTTGTGCGAGGATTGTCTGGTAGATTTTATGGAGGAGCTCCTCGTCCTCCACAATGAAGACGGTTACTATTCCGCATCCCCCCTGGGTAATAGGACGACAAAGCTAGCTCCCTGACTGTGGTCGCCAGGCACCCGATCCTCAACCCAGATCTTGCCGCGGTACCGAGTAACAATCCGCTGAACCAAGGTGAGTCCAATTCCGCGCCCACGCACTCCCCGCTCGCCCCGCTCTCTGGAGGACAAACGGGCAAAGATTTGCTCCTTGTCACCATCTGCAATTCCGGGTCCCCGGTCCTGAATCCGAATCTTTACGAATTCTCTCTCCTGCTCTACAAGGATATCTACGTGGACTTGCTCTCGTCGGTCATATCGCATAGCGTTATGCAATAGGTTGAAGAACATGTCATATAGAAATTCGTCAACCTGAGCGTAGTACTTTCCGGGGGAGATGAGAGTGCGGATGTGTAACTTCCGCTGAGGGTAGTTATCCCGTATCGCGTCAGCGGCAGCGAAAAGGGGCTCAGAAAGGTCTCGCTGCTCCTGTGTCAGTGGTGCCGAGTCTATGAGGGCGAATTTCTTCACCTTCGAGATAAGGTCGGTGCTACGGACCAACTGCGCCAGTGCTGTCTGTATAAACTCTCTAGGTTGACTGGTTAGCGCTGAATCCAGGAGTACCAATTCTAAAAGCGACATAATAGCTTGGTGAATGTTTGTTAGGTCATGGACCATCAGGTCATTGAAGAACTCGGCTCTAGCCCATGCCTCAAAAGCAGCGTTTTCCGCTTCTTTACGCTCAGTTATGTCAATAAGGATACCCTCAATCGCGGTCACTTGGTAGTCGGCGCTGTAGAGGCCTCGCATGTTATCGTGCAGCCAGCGGATACTCCCATCCTTTCTGATGATACGATACTCCAGCTCGCCGATGGCACCAGGCACTCTGCCCATCCGGTCAAAATCCTTTTGCAAACGAATCCAATCATCAGGATGGATAACTTGGTTCCAGTGTACTCGTCCCGAAACAAAGTCCTCCTCGGAGTAGCCAGTAATCGACTGGACCGCGCCATGAAAGAATTCAATAGAATAATCGGGGCGCGACCGGTACGCGATTCCGAGAAAGTTCTCCACGAAGGACCGATACTTTGTCTCGGACTCCCGCATCGCTCTTTCAGCTTCTTTTCTGGCCGTAATATCTGTGGAAATGGAGACGAGGGCAACCACCCTTCCAGACTCGAGGATAGGCGCCACCCTGACCTCAAAGTGCAGGACCTCCCCTTCCTCTGGACGGTACTCTGTGTAAAAGGTATCTGGTTTACCTGTTTCCCAGACTCGCTGATAGCAGTCGCTCGCCACCTTCTGATAATCGGGTGAGGTGAAATCAAGAACAGATCTTCCCAGAATCTCCTCCCGCGCAGTGTCTGGTGAGGTTCGGTTGATAAAGAGAATCAGTAACTCCTGGTCCAGTAGCAGTATCTGATCGGGTGAATGTTCGGTGACTGAACGCAGCTTCGCTTCAGACTCTTGAAGTGCCCGCTCTATCGCCTTTCGCTCACTGATATCAACGATGGACACCAACAACTTACCCCATGTCTCTTCGTAGCCAGGAGCCACTGTCCATTGGAGGAAGATGTGATTCTTTTCACCTGTAAGATTCTGGGTAATGGATTCGCTACTGAAGGTGGTTTTTCCTTCAGCTATAGTGATGAGTTGCTCCCGAAACATTGGATACGTTTCCTCGCAGAAAACCTGCTCAAAGTTATTGATGAAACCCTCTTTGTTGACGGCGTGATACAATTCTAGGGTTGCCTTGTTGACATCGATAACTTTTACTAGACCGGCACAGGTGGCAACTGCTTCAGGGTGGTCATCAAAGTAAGCACGGAAGTCTGTGACACCAGACGCACGGAGGTTATCTAGGAAGTGTTTAACATCCGAGAAATCCTCCTCCCAGAGCGAGATAGGGGCTTCCTCGAAGAGACTACGATACCGTTGCTCACTAGCCAGCATGGAAGCTTCAGCTTCTTTCCGATCAGTAATATCACGCATAAAGCTTAATACACCAGTGATTTCGCCTTCAGCACTACGGAGAGGTCCGTAGGTAGCAGTGTACCATCCTGACTTCTCCGTTAATGGGATGAAATAGTGTGTATCTTGGGTTGTAACGATTTCACCGGTTAATGCTCGTTGCAGAAGCGGCAAAACATCTTGCTCTAATGAATGTGGAAACAGGCCTTCTGACAACTTACCAAGAACCTCCTCGGCAGGGATTCCCGTTATTTGCTCCATGAAGGGATTCCACAGTTGATATCGTAGCTCCTGGTCTAGAACAGCAATACCGACATAGGCGTTGTCGATTATCTGTTGGTTGAATTGTTGAGATTCCCGCAGTGCTGCTTCTACCTCCCGGCGTTCGGTAATGTCTTCACCTGAGCTCAGGGATCCAAGTATATTCCCTTCCTCATCGCGGAAGATGACATTGTGCCACGCGATGAGCTTCTCTTCACCCTGAATTGTGAGAATCGGATTCTCAAAATATTCCATGGGCGTAACTTCTCCTGCCATCAGCTGAGCGTACACCTGTTTCACATCTTGACGTAATCGTTCAGGGAGGAAGTTATCGAACCAGTTTTTACCCAGAATCTCCTCTTCTGAGGAACCAAGGAGCTCGCATCCCTTCCGGTTAATGAGAATCACTCGCTCTTGGGTGTCCAGCACCACCAGGACCACCCCCGCAACATCCAGATACTGTTGCGCTAGATCCCGCTCCCGCTTCAGTGCTGCTTCCATTGCTATCCGTTCGGTGATATCAACTTGGATGGACACTGAGTAGAGGATTTGTCCTTCTGGACTTCGAACAGCACTGGCGCTGAGCAGTACTGTACGCTTTATGCCCTTCTTTGAAATGATGACTATTTCTTCATCGCGTAGCTCTCCCTTCTCACTCCAGCGTTTGAAAATACTCTCCATCTTTGGGAGGGTTTCAGGAGCGTAGACGACGCTTAAAGGTTGACCAACAAGTTCGTCTTTGGTGTACTCCAGTGCTTTGAGGGCGGCTTGGTTGACTGAAAGTATGACTCCTTCTGGAGAAATCATGTAACAATATTCGGGGGCATTTTCGAAGAACTGACGAAATCGTTCTTCGCTATCTCGTAGCGCAGACTCGCTTTCTCGTAGTGCCAGCTCTACACGTGCTCGGGCAATGGCTGCTCCAATTTGGGCGGCAACTAACTCAAGGGCTGTGCGCGCGTGAACCAGAACTACATCTTTGCTGTGGGATGACACGTTTAAGCAACCAATAACTCTATTCTCATGGCTAATAGGAATCACTGCTAAAGCCTTTAGCCCTTCACTGAAATCAATCGCCTCACTAGGAACCGGAAATTCCTCGTAATTGAGGTAAACGGGAGTTCCCTTCATCACCAGCTGAGCATTCGGCGAATCAGCTTCATAATAGCTTGCATGCCGTAAAAACGATGGAGACAATCCTTGATGAATGACAAGCTCAAGGTCCCCGGTAACCTCGTCTACTAGGTATACGCCGCCGCAATCCATCTCCGATGCCTCGATTGTCGCCTCTAAGCAGAGCTTTAGGACTGTCTGTAAATCGGAGGTGGCGGCCAAGGATATGCCCAAGTCCCGCTGGATACGGATCAGCTCCTCAGCTAGCTTACGCTCGCTTATATCCACGAGAGTAATCTGAACAGCAGGCTCCCCTTTGAGCTCGATAGCTTGGGAGGCTATATCCACCCAAATAGTGCTCCCGCCCTTGTGAACCATTCGTAACTCCCAACGTGGGGACACTTCTTCTCCCCTGAAACAAGCGGCCAGCCTTCTAAACGCATCCCCGCGATTCTCAGAATGAATGAGTTCCTGAATCTCTTGGGGTGAAAGACTAGGCGCTTCATCAACAGCGTATCCACCGAGTTTAGCGGCCGCTTCGTTAACAAAGGATATGCGAAGAGGATTTTCCTGCAGAATAATAATGCCAAGAAGGGATTGCTCCACTAGGTCTCGGTACTTGGCTTCTGATTCGCGGAGATTCTCCTCCGCTGCCTTGCGATCAGTAATATCAAGGATTACGCCCTCCAAGAGGAGTTGCTCACTGGTTTCGTCAGAGAGGTTCCGGCTTCGTTCATGTAACCACCGAATGCCCCCATCTTTGCGGATTATACGATACTCGCGTTCCACTATAGTTCTGGGGACCGTTCCTAGCTTCCTCCAGCTTGCTTGTAGGTGACTCCAATCTTCAGGATGGATTACCTGGTCCCAAGGCACTTGACCCGACAACATTTCTTCCTCAGTATAGCCAATGATTTCTTCAACAGCCCCCTGGAAGAGTTCAGGCACACCATCGACGCGTGCTCGAAAAGCTATACCTGGGAAATTCTCTATGAAGGAACGATACTTGGCTTCTGATTTACGAAGAGCTTCCTCTCCCAAGATTTGCTCGGTGATGTCTTTGAGCGACCCCTCGTAGTATTGCACTTCTCCATCCGCGCCACGGATGGCATGAGCGGTGTCCTGCACCCATACTAGCTTGCCGTCAAGGCGGCGCATCTGCACCAGAAAGTCCCGCACCGTCCCCTTCTCTATCATGAGCCTTTGCCACTGCTGGCGGGCAGCTTGGTCATTATAGAGATCAACCGCATTTACTTCTAGCAGGGATTCTTGGTCAGGATAAGCCAATAACTGAGCCAGTGCTGGATTCGCGTCAACAATCCGTCCATCTGGCATAGTACGGTAGAGGCCTACAGGGATTCGGTTAAATAGACCATGGTAGCGTGCTTCCGATTCAATGAGCGCCTCCTCCGTCTGCCTTCGCTCGGTGATATCTATTAACACGACTTGAAGGGCGGGTTTTCCCTGAAACTCAATTCTGATACTAGAGACCTCAAGCCAGCGAATTGTGCC
>CBDVBC010000067.1:0-7143 GCA_965372125.1 Candidatus Hermodarchaeota archaeon
AGCTTCGTGCCTACTGTAGCTAGAATAGCAGCTCCCAATGCTGTTCCTTCGTCGACTTGTGTGTATAGTGACCGTCTCCCAGTGACATCACAGTGAATTTGCCGCCACAGCTCTGAGCGGGCACCTCCGCCGTCTAGTCTTAGTTCGTTTATCGTGACGCCAGCACCGAAGGAGGTATCCATCATGAACCGTGCAGCATATGCGGCACCTTCAAGGATAGCGCGAGCGATGTGGGCGCGGGAATGCTGGAACCCAAGTCCGTGTAAGATTCCGAGGCTGAAGGTGAAGAAGGGGAAGAGTACCAACCCATCGCAGCCAGGAGGAGCCTTGGATGCTAGCTCACAGATTACATCGTAGGGATCACGGCCAACGCGTTCAGCAACCGTCTTCTCTACATGAGCAAATTCATCTCTAAACCAGCGAAGGATAGCGCCAGTACCGGGCAACACACCTTCAAGCACCCATTGGTTTGGTAATACGTGAGGGTGACAGAATAGTACTCCCATTGGGTCTCTAGTTTCTTTCTCTACTGGAGTTACTACAAAAGTGCCTGTTCCCGTTGTACCTTTTGCTACGCCCTTCTCTAGTACCCCTAGCCCGATAACTGAGCACTGCTGGTCGCCTCCACCAACTACAATAGGTGTACCCTTTGCTAGCCCTGTCTGTTTGGCTGCTTCTTGTGTAATCTCCCCAACAACACTACCGGATACGACTATATCAGGCCAGAGAGAAACAGGTAGTCCCAGCTCATCGCCAAGCTGTTCTGAGAACTTCAAGCTCTGTCTGTCTAGAATACCGAAGATATGATTCGATAAATCAGAAGCCAAAACACCGCTGAGACGTTGATAAAGGAAGGCGTCTGGTGTGGCGAATTTGTGTGTTTTTGCAAAGATTTTCGGTTGTTTATCTTTGATCCAAAGAGCGCGGCGAACACTGGTCCGTTGCTTAACCTGCTCTGCATGCTTCTCCGCAGAAGGAGATATCCGCGTGTCCATCCAGGTGATAGCCCGTGCCAGCGCGGTTCCTTGGGCATCTAGTGGTACAAGTGTTGCCCGTTGTGTTACAACTGAAACCGCGGTTATTACCTTTGGGTCAATTTTTCCTAGCTTTAAGGCTTCTTGCATCGTTTCCCGGGTTGTTCGCCACCAATCCTCTGAGTCCTGCTCTGATTGACCATGCTCCACAGCCACAGTTGGAAACTCGCGGTAAGCCTTAGCAACTTCACGTCCCTGCAGGTCAAAGAGGACTGCCCTGTTTCCAGTAGTTCCGAGATCGACCACACAAATTAGCTGATTGTTATTTGCCGCCAACACTAAACCTCCGATAAGAACTTCAAGACATAGAATACCCCTCCTAGGGTTAATAGCTCAAATAAGCCTTGTCACCCTATTCTTTGAGGATTAGTCGGTGTAGGTTTCCCCCCTGCGGCAAGTTTCTTTATTTCTCTATCTTTAAGTTCTAGGTTACTATCATTGAATTGTTTGAGTAAACCTTATCTGGTTCGTCAGCTCAACGTTATAGTGAGCGTCTCCACTCGATGTGATTGTCATGACTGAAGAAGCTTCTAGCCAACGCCTACAATCAGAGGCATTGAAACGTCAAATCGATGCTCTCGCTATGGATTTGATCTCGGCACTAGACTTGCTAACCAGGGATTTACAGCGTAGCCTCCTTAGCCTAGCGGATCTTGTAGAGGAGCGGATGGAGGCCATTGGGTTCGGGCGACTTTCGGGCCCTGTCGTACACAGTATTCAGGAGGGCGTGAAGGCCGAAGCGAAGCGTTTTGGCGAGAAGGCTCGTGAGAAGATTAAGGAGATCATGCGGAAGAAGGCGGAAATAGCGGGAACGGCAGAGGAGTTGGGTGCTTGGAAGCCCATGACAGCTGAAGAGCGGGGAGTCCGTCAACGCCAACTCCAGGCAGAGATTGAAGCAAGAGAAAAGCCACAGAAGGAGCTGGAAGCCGAGCTGGCAGAGGCACGAGTTCAATTGCTAGAATTACAGAGCCGGATTCAATCTTTGTCAACTCAGGACGGGCAGACAATTGATTCTCTGAGAGGGACTGCCGAAGAACTTCAAGTACAGTTGAGAGTGGTTGAAGGGCATCTAGAGGAAGAGGGGAGGATTGCTGGTAAGCTTGTTGAAGAAAGGGATGCTGCTCTTGAGCAGCTTCAGCCTCTTGAAGCGCATCTGCAGCGGGCTAGAGAGCGGATTACTGTCTTGGAGGCAGACTTGCTGTTGACTCGTGAGCGTGCCACAAGCTTGGAGCAGGAGGGTACACAAGTTTCATCCTTATCAGAACAAGTTGGAGAATTGCAGGCTGAGCGTCAGCAAATGAGTGCAGCACTAGCCACTTCACAAGAGGAGAAGCAACTCCTGGAAAGTCAGGTCGAACAACTGGAGCGAGCGTTGGAACAGGTTAGGCAGCAGCTTGCAACTACGGAGCAGACAGGTGGCGAGTGGGGAGCGCGTGTAGCGGAGCTAGAGAAGCAGGTCCAAGAGCTAACCGAGTTGAGGGATACTCACCTCCAACGTATAGCTGACCTAGAGGAACAATTAGCAGAAGCCCTGAGAAGATTGCAGGAAATGCAAGCAGATGATAGGGAATCACAGCTGTTGGAGGAGAAGACCCAGCTAGAAGAAGTTAATAGGCTACTCAAAGCGGAGAATGTTCAGCTAGAGCAGGAAATAGAACAATCCCAGCAAAGATTGGTAGAAACGCAGGAACTGATTACTGAACTGACCGAGGCACGAGAGCGTCTTAAGTGGATGGAAAGCCGCGAAAAAGTTCGAGCTATTCTTCTACAGAAGAACCTATTGTATACCATCCTAACTCGGCTATCCAGTATGATCATGGATGGCAAATATATCTGCTCAGCAGCAGAGCTAGGATATAATACCAGTTCTGGTATCTCTCTTGCAGCTTGGCTAGACAGGCACTTCCTTGAATTAGCCGATGATGACTTGGTAATCATTCACAGGCAAGCTGGAGGAGGGATGCCTTCTGCTTCTATTGAGGTTACTGAGAAAGGGCGCCAGATCTTCGAAGAGGCTATGGAGACCGAAGCATTAGCTAGCCCTGCTAAAACAGCTGAGCCATAGTTCTCAAATAAATAGAACGGGGTTTTCTAGTGTCTGAACGAGACACCCGGTATAACAGGTTTATTGTACTCTCTGATGTTGGGGAAGAGGGGTTAGGCCGATTACGTCAAGCTAAAGTTGCAGTAGTAGGGGTGGGAGGGCTCGGATGCGTTTCAGCACTTCAATTGGCTTCCCTTGGTGTTGGTGTGTTACGTATAGTTGACAGAGATATTGTTGAATTATCGAATCTTCAGCGTCAACACCTATACACCGAGGAGAGTATTGGTCTTCCTAAAGTCGAGGCAGCCCAGCAAAGGCTACAAGAACAGAATCCTGATGTTACAGTGGAGGCTATGGCGCTGTCAGTCACTGAAGCAACAGCAGAACGGATCGTAGATGGGATGGGTGTTGTAATAGATGGTCTCGATAGGTTCGCGCCTCGATACGCTTTGAATCGTGCCTGCGTGAAGCACAACATTCCCTATGTTTTTGCAGGCGCTCTAGCATCTGCAGGTAATACGACAACAATAGTTCCGGGTGAGACACCATGCTTGGAGTGCTTCTTAGGAGAGGTCGATGATAACCAGCCTACTTGTGCCACCGTCGGTGTTTATCCCACAGTGTTAGCAGTAATTGGGAATCTCCAAGTTCATGAGGCTCTTCGTATCATTCTCGGTAAGCCTCCTCAGCTAGCGAATAAACTTCTCTACTTTGACATCGAAACCCTAGACTTTCACTTGATCCCAATCTCACGCAGCAAGGATTGCCCGGTTTGCGGAGCCAAACCTACACCTCATGAACCCCAGTCAGACTCAGCTGTTTCAATAACTGAACTCTGCGACGAGAACACCTTCCTTGTTCATGCAAGCGTTCCTGCAGCGATTGATATCGAGCGAGCAGCGAAGATTCTAAAAAAACATTACCCAATCATTAGTAAGAGTACTCTTGGCATTCAAATACAGCTAACACCCAAGATACAAGTTAGCATAGTAGGCGAGGGGAACATCCTAGTGAAAGGCGTTTCTTCCTCAGAAGAAGCTGAAACCATCTACCACAAGATTATCGATTTAATCCGTGAAGCTCTTCACGAGGCCTAGACAGTTGAAGCGCACTGTTTGTGAAGAAATTTAACCGCCTGCCAACTGCTTTAAAGCATCGATTAACTTCTCTACTTCTGAAGGAAGATTGAAGTAGTGGAAGCTGGCACGGACGTTCCCGTTGTAGGTGTTCCATATCCCTAGGAAGTGCATTAGGGGCTGGCAGCAGTGGTGACCCGCCCGTGTAAGAATACGCCACTTGTCATCTAAAGCGAGAGAAACATCACTGGATTGCCAATCGAAGAGATTGAAACAGACCGCACCCACTTTGACACTCATATCGTCGGTGGGTCCGTAGATTTCAATGTTCGGTACATTTTGAAGCCCGTCAAGCAACTGCTTTGTAAGGGCGAGTTCATGCTGCTCCACTCTATTGATACCAATCTCATTTAGATACTCGACTGCTCGACCTAACCCAATAAGCCCAACAATGTTAGGTGTTCCTGCATCCCAACGCCTTGATCGCTCGCGACGTAACATATAGTCTTCAGCGGTTACAACAGCTATAGCGCCACCGCCGACTTCTTCGGGTGACATACGTGTTAGGAGTTCTTTACGTACGTAGAGCCCGCCTGTTCCAGGTGGTCCTAGAGGCCCCTTGTGTCCTGAGAAGCCGTAAAAGTCGCAACCCATCGCCTTCACATCTACAGGCACGTGTCCTGCACCTTGAGCCCCGTCAATGAAGACAAGGCAGTTGGGGTTTGCTTTCTTGATTGTGCGTATGATGGCGGCAACATCATGTTTAGTGCCCATAGAATTCGATGCGTGCTGGAAGGCGACAAACTCGGTGTTCTCATCAACGACTTCAGCAAAGACCTCCGGTAGTAGGCGACCATCCCTTGTTGGTTCTATGGTGACAAACTGGGCCTTCACGTGTTTTGCTAGTCGCATCCAAGGTAAAAAGTTGGAATGGTGTTCAAGAATCGTGGTGACTATCTTGCTCTTAGGAGTCCAATGGACTAGAGGTGGTGCCATCTTGAATCCTGTGCTCCACCGATTCAAGAAAGGATGTTCAAGGGCATATGCAACAAAGTTTGAGGCTTGTGTTTGGTTGCGTGTGAAAATGAATTCTTCTGTGTCGCAATGGAGCAGCAAGCGAGCGACATTGTTCCGTGCCTTCTCGCAGGCCTCTGAAGCCTGTGCAGCGAGTGAATACGCTCCGCGCTCAACATTCGCTCCGTAGTCCTTGAGGTACTCGACCATCGCCTCTATGACTGGCTTGGGAACTAGCGTTGTCGCTGCATTATCCAAGTAAATATACTTCTTTGTTATCGGGAGGTCAGACCGCATGTCTTCGGGTTTCATTTCAGACATCACCTACTAGCAAGACAGGTTTGGTCTCAGTAGCTCAATGAAGAGACTTAAATTCATATGCATCGATATACTTAACAATTGTTAATATTACTTGCCCTCCAGCCCCAGAGCATGTGAAGACAAAAAGTGATATTATGCTGTCATTTCCCTGTGAATCAGCAGTTTGGAAGACTTTGCCTGCAATCCGTTCAGCGCTAGCCCGTGCCCTCATCGCCCGAAAGTTGACACAGCGTCAAATCGCTGAACTATTAGCTACAACTGAAGCCACGATCTCGCACTATCGAAGAGGGAAGCGAGGAATCGCGGTTAAGATAAAACCCGATATCCTAAAAGCCATAGACCAGCTCGCTGACAAACTTGTGGCTCAAACAATACCAGTTGAAGAGCTGAGAGAACACATCTGCCGCCTCTGTAATAAAGCAACAAATATCCCAGTGGTTTGTTAACGGATACGATTTTTAAAGAAAACTTCACGCCTATAATCAAAGCTTACTAAGCTGACACCAAGCTAAAATAGCAGCACTGAAGTTAGCAGCAGTAAATTGTTGGTGGAAAGTCATGTCGTGGATTCCAAAACAACTTCGGGAAGAAGGTGTCGTTGGGTTCATTCTCTTCTTACTAATGTGCGCCATCGTCTGGGCAGTTTTTCTCTCCATCTTCTGGGGAGCACCATTCATCCCTCCTGATGGGAGTATCCTCATCCCCGACGATGACACTATGCACAGGACTGTTATCTACTTCATGATTCGTGGCGAGGACTTTTACACTGCCTGGCGCCACACCGTCGTTGTCTGCGCCGACCCCGGCGACCTACGGATTTTCCGGACTCCAATAATTTTCTACCTAGTGACAGCTCTCACAGCATGGTCAGGTGATTACTTCCAATTCCCACTAGGCGTTATATGTGTCCTCGTAGCTGCAGGCAACCTCGTCTTATCCTTTTGGACCGCACGGAGGATGCTTGGGTCGGGCTGGGCAGGGTTGACCGCTGCCTTCGTTCAGTACGCGTACTTTTTCAATGTGATACCAAAATTCCAAATTTCTATCTTTGCGATCCCTTTTCTAATCCTTGCTGTCTATTGGGCTTGGGAGGGGAAGGCCTGGCATGCCAGTGGTAGCCTCGCTCTTTCTTTCCTCATCAAAGAGTCCTTCGGTTTTGCTCTTCCTGCCATACTCCTTCTCTTTCTATTGCGTCGTAACTGGCGCTCTGCCCTGATATTAGTTGGTACCTTTGCTGCGGCTGTATGTCTATATCTGCTACACCTTTATGTCGCTCATCCCATCGGCGACCCTAATATGCTATTCGCCGAGCCTCCACTAGATGTGCTGTTCAATATCGGAGGGTTCCTTTGGTTCGGCTTCGGTGTCCTCTTCTACAATGTTTTCTTGCCAATTACAATAGGTGGAGGTTATCCCTTCAGTCCAATTCCGCCTTTTCTCTCCTATCCTCTTTTCCTAGTTATCCTTGGCTTCCAGTTTGTTTTCGTATGGGGCAGCTTACTATTGCTGGGTCTTGAAATGCTCCACCGCCGTAAGCTGCTATACCCCTACCTCACAATTCTCGGGCTTGCACTTTGGATATTCCCCGTCATAATATCAGCTACAACTCCTGTGACCAACTTTGCTTTGTGGTGGGTTGACTTTGGTGTTTACC
>CBDVBC010000068.1:0-7016 GCA_965372125.1 Candidatus Hermodarchaeota archaeon
TTTCACCGTAGCCAACAGTTGTTTAGAAGTTGTTCAAACTTGACACCCAAAACGTACCGTGTATAAGGTCCGCGCGAGCACAACACAAGATGAGTTACCCTCACAGTCCCTATCCGCCTGCCAGAATTACCCGGCACCCCACCCCTGTGGAGAAACCGGACGACAAGTCTAACCAACTCGAATAATATCCATAGAATAGCAAGGACAAGCCAAACAATGCGACGGGTATACAATGAATAAGCTAGTGCTGGATAACACAACACACACTAATATTTTAACGACCAACTTATATTATTCAAATATCGTAAGTCCTTGAGGAAAGGTTACGCTTGCCCGATCAATCAGAAGCTGATATCTTATTCGCCAGCGGATGCAAATATTTCTTTGAAAAAGACTACAGTAAGGCATTAGAAGTTCTAAGAGCATCACAAAAGCTGTACAATCAATTAGGGAAGGGACGAGAGGTAGGTATTATTGGCATCTACATTGGTCAGGCTTTAAAGGCACAGGGTAAATATCGCGAGGCACTAGTCAGTTGTTCTCAAGCAGTTCAGCTACTCCGTGATAAAGAAGAGTTGAAAGAGCTCACCCTAGCCTTGATAACAATGGGGAGCTTGCTAGAGGAACTCAACCATCCAAAGGAAGCAGTAAAGGCATTTGATCAGGCAGCAGAGGTCTATGAACGACTAGGTCATATGAAGGAGCACCTAGAGTTATTACTCAGAGCGGGAGCTATGTTAGAGCAATTAGGGCAACTAGAAGCCAGCCATTCTCGTTATGCTAGAGCTGTTGAAATCGTTAATACACTGAATGATGTTGATTTACGCTTTGACGCTCTAAGTGCTTATGCTCGGATACTTCAACAGCTGGATGACTTCCAACATGCTGAGATTTTATTCCAGAAACTCATCCAGCTTTGCACCAGAACAGATAAACCTGTTCTCCGCGCCCATGCCCTTCTTGGACTAGCAAGCACCCACATTAGCCGTGGACAACTAGATCAAGCAGAGAATATTATTCGCCAAGCGGAAGAGCTCTTTAACGCTTCTGAAGACATCAGTGGAGAGCCCTATGTTCAGTACCACCGAGCGCGAATTCAACTCCAACAAGACCAACTAGATGATGCTCAAGGACATGCAGAGCTGGCAATCAAAATCTTTACCGAAATTGAGGATACCTTGGGGCGCGTCCAGTGTCACTTGCTATTAGGACAGATTTTTGGCAGGATGGAGGAGTGGAGAAAATCACTACAGCATTATGATCAGGCGATTGAGATTCTAGACGTATTGGGGAATCTAACTCGTTCCTTAAAAACTCGAATGGCTAAAGGGAAATTGCTGCTCCGAATTGGAAGGGACCGACTAGCTGAGAGAGAGTTCAGCTTTGTTGTCAAACATTACAAAGAGAATCAAAGTTATGAACAGGAAGCTCAAGTTTACCTTGATGTCGCAAGCATAATGGAAGAGCTTGGTAAATACGAGGCTGCGAGAGAACAATCAAGAAGAGCCATACAGAAGCTACAGGAAACACAGGACGAGGAGAGAGAGATATTGGCATATCGCATTCTACTCAAGTCATCCAAAAGTAGCGATTCTCTCGAAGAAGCCATCCCCTTCCTAAAGGGAGGGTTAGAGAAAGCTAAGGCGCAAGGGAAAACAGGGGTAGCTTCGTCGTTATCGGCCAGCTTAACGCTACTATCACTAGATGTAGAGTCGCCGCAGGACCAAGCAATTGCTATACTAGAAGAAGCACTTAGTAATACGTTTTTACCGAAGGAACAGCATATGGAGATAGCGCTAAGTCTTGGTACAGTTCTAGCTAAGCAAGAGCGTTTCGCGGAAGCAGTTCAATATCTGTCCCAAGCAATCAGAGGATATGGTAATCAACCAAGCTACGACAAAGCTAAGACTTACTATCAATTAAGTGAAGCATACCAGCACCTAAACCAACCAGAACAAAGAAGAGATACCCTAGAAAAGGCGTTGGCTAGCCTTCCCTCAAGTATTGATGATTTATTACAAGCAAGAATCCTTCACCAACTGGCTTCATTAATGGCAGAGGAAGATACTGAGAAGTCATGCAAATACTATTTACTAGCAGCGAAGCTATTCGAGGCACGGGATAGGCCAGACGAATTATTCGATGCATTACTGGGAGGAGCTACACTACTTGTGAAGCTGGGGAAGACCAAACTAGCACTAAAGCTGGTAGAGCAGGCGCTCGTTCTTGCAGACGAATTATCAATAACGATTGGAGAAAACGAGCGCCAATCACAAGACTTCATTCATCTCCGCCAAGCAGCAGATGTAGCTCTTTTTACCGCATCAGTGCACTTTGAAAAACATACAAACCAGGCGATAATTGAAAAAATGTTTAATTGGTCATCCCGCCGAAAGACCGCTATCATCCTACCCTTTTTACAAGAAAAACTAGGCTGCAGGAGTTGTAAAGACCTTCCGAATCTATTACAGGAAGAGGCGCGCTTGAAACAACAAGCAAGAATCCTCCGTCAGAAATTAGCTCAGCTGAGACATCAAGAATCTGCACAACAACACGTCGAACACCGTCAACAGCTCAAGGATCTTCTAGCACAAATCGATGCAAACCGCTATATGATTGCTGAAACCTGCATTGATCCAGGAAAGACCCTACCTCCAAAGGAATCCAAAATTCTACCCAAAGTATTGGCTTTGATGCCACAGGATCACAAATGGATACTAATCAACTATGACGTTCTACGGAGCCAAAACAAGATAATTATTGCTTGGATTGACCATAGGGGTCATTCCGGGTCCTCCCTTCTCCCACTCACTAAGGGCCTAACATCTGTTGTATCACGTCTTCGAACCATCCGAGAAACAGGCGATTTACCTCCTCCGGCACAATTACAGAAAGTGGGAACTCAATTATACCGTTTCTTGATACCCACTCGGTTAGCGGAGGAATTGAGAAGCGAGACCTATGACTTCGTGCAATTGGTTACAGATGACTTTCTTCACCATCTCCCCTTCGAAATAATCTTCGACGGGATGCAATATTGGGGTCTGAAATATGCCGTTAGCTGGACACCAGACATGGTATTCCTTGAGAATACAATGAGAGCACATACAAACATCACAGCTCCATCAACTGTCGTTCTAGGCGTCAAAACCAGCCCAGAAAAACAGAGGAGCAGGAAACACATCGCCGAAGAAATAACCAAGACATTTCTTGCAGCTGTACCAATCTCTCACGAACACATAGGTGAGCCGGTCGTACTCTTTGGTCGTGATTTCACCCGGGAGTTATTAATCAAATCTTGTAACCAGTCTTGTTCACTTGTATTCCTCTCAACACCTACATCCATTCATCACCGTAAAGGCGAAATAGAGCTAAGACACCCAGACAGCCTCCGAGCAGTCGAGTTAGGAACAACAACTACCATTAACGGAGCACCTGCTCTAGTTCTTGACTACTGCATCCAGCTAAAACCAAGGGAGGACGGTTTAAGCCTTGCTAGTTTTCTTCGCTGTCTAAAAGCAGCAGGAGCTATAACCACGATTTTCACTAGATGGCCACCAAACCCTAATACTCGAGCATTCTTCGCTGCCACCCTCGCTACACAGCTTTACAAGGGGAAAACTCTAGCTGTAGCACTCCAACAAACACGGCGAATGATATCCATCAAGGATACTGCTTCAAACGGCTGGCTCGCCTACACACTCTGCGGTAACCCCTATCCTAGCCTCTTCTAGAATTCTACACAGATAGACACGAAAAAGGCTTTCCATTAATCCTTGGCTGACCAGCGTGTTTATGCAGACACTTTTAATGTCGGTGATATGCCATTAAAACGGGTGGTTTAGATGGCTGTCTTTGATCGTCAAACAATTCTGGAACTCATCGCCCAGCGCAAGCTAGTCACGGACCTGATTGACCCGGAAACCCAAGTATCCCCCAACGGTGTTGAACTCACACTACACAAGGTGTATCGCTTTAAGGAAGCGGGTATAATCGACTTCTCTAATGAGCAACGCCGAATCCCTCAATACGAAGAAATCCCACCAAAAGACGGACGCTACACTCTTGCACCGGGAAATTATCTGGTCACCTACAATGAGATTGTACATATCCCAGAAGATGTGATTGCTATTGGGAGGCCACGATCCTCTTTGTTAAGATCAGGTGTGACGGTAGAATCAGCTGTATGGGATGCAGGATATGAGGGGAGATCACGTGGCCTGCTACTTGTTTACAATCCTCACGGTTTTGTGGTAACGCAGAATGCCAGACTACTCCACCTTGTTTTCATACAGCTTGTACGAAAAACCCAGCCCTACCAAGGAGCCTATCAAGGAGAGACCTAGTAGGTGCTGCGCAAGGTAAATGTATTGATTACTGGACCACCAGGCTGTGGGAAGAGCACACTAATCACAAATATTGTCAAAAGTTTGCGAATGCATAACTTCAAGGTTGGTGGGATAACTACACCGGAGATTCGCTCCACAACTGGACGGCGTACTGGATTTCTAATCCGCGATATAGCTTCTGGTGAGGAGCAAACAATGGCAGCCGTCAGTCTATCGAGTAAGGTGCGGGTGGGGCGTTATGGTGTTGATGTTGCGGCGGTGCGCGAAATTGGGGTAGCGGCGATTGATTGGGCTGTCGCCCTAGCGGATGTTGTAGTAATTGATGAAATTGGGAAGATGGAGTTGGCAGTACCCGAGTTCCAGCAATGTGTCCTTTCAGCCTTTGACTCCACAAAGCCCGTTCTGGGCACAATTGGGCTGCACCTAACATCCGCCTTCGGGGCCACCATAAAACACCGACCCGATGTGACGATATTAAGGCTCACCAAGGGACAGCAGGAAGCAGTCCATCAGCGTTTGGCCGAACTACTTAGCCTCCCAAGCTTGTAAAGGAACAGGGCTAGCGTATTGGCTAGGATAGAAAGGTAGAGACAAACACAAGATAATCCTATTAGAAAACGACAAGAAGAGGAATCAGCAGGTTTTACTACAATCCCCGGTAAATATAACAGCAGTACCTAGACCGCGCTTACTATTGATTGAAAATAGTAATCTTGATCTGCCTTTTCATGAAATTGAGTGTAATATTGCGCATGCACCCAATTAGAAACGCTTTAATCATAGTAGCGAGATAACCCTTCCCTCCAATTATTGGTGGTTGGGAAGGTGAGAATATTGCAGGTTTCGCCTTTTCTAGGCGAACAGTATGGAGGGGGAGAGCGCTATTGCTGCAATCTGTCGCGCGGACTGGTCAGGCTGGGGCACGATGTGGAGGTGTTCACCGCTCAGGTGAAGCGGAAAACCCCGCTTAGAAGCGTAATTGATGGCGTTCACGTCCAACGCTTCTGCGCCCCCAAAATCGTCTGGAACATCAACCCCCTCGCTGTTATGCTCCATCGCCTCCTTGGCGCAGACCACGACATCGTCCATGTCCACTCCTACCTTTACTTCACGTCGAACCAAGCGATACTCGCTAAAATCCTCCAATCCTTTATTCGACGCCGCACCCCCCTTATACTCCACCTCCACGGGGGTTTAGGGTCTCCGAGGCACTTACAGGAACAACCCATGAAACAAGTACTGAAGAAGGTCTACGATGCTGTCATCGGCCAGTTGATGATGCGAGGCGCCGACCACATCCTCGCCTCCTGCGCCGCTGATGCAACAGCGGCGGTTCAACAGTTCCGCATCCCCAAGGACAAAATCAGCATCATGTATAATGGGGTTGACCTCTCCATGTTTCCCGAGTACCAGAACAACGATGGACATGAAAGCCGGAACATCCTCTTTGTGGGCGATCTTGAACCCTGGAAAGGCATCGGGACACTCATTGAGGCGATGCACCATCTCGAAGCGCAAGACAGGGGCTTCACGCTCAAACTCGTGGGCGATGGCAGCCTAAGACAGAAACTTGAAGCGCACACAGACGGACTAGACGCTGAATTCCTCGGACAAGTCCCCCACACAGATATGCCGAAACACATGGGCTCAGCCTTCGCAGTGGTCCTCCCCTCGCTGTGGGAGGGCATCCCCACCGTGGGCCTAGAAGCCATGGCGTCTGGCACCCCCTTCATAGGCACCAACGTCGGAGGAATCCCCGAAATCGTCCAAGATAACTTTACGGGATTGCTGATTCCCCCCAGCCACCCCACCCGACTCGCCAACGCCATCCTCCGCCTAAGGAATAACAGACTTCGCCAGACGCTGACGAGAAACGCGTTTCAACTCGTAAAAGAGCGATTTGCAATAGCCTGCATCGCCAAACAGACAGCAAGACTCTATAAAGCCATCACTAAACGAATAACCAACAGATGAAAAACAGGAACCTAGGGAGCCGCGGAGGGGAGCAGGGGTTCTCGGAGCAATGCTTCCGCTGTCCCACGCTCCTCGTTGCTACGATCTGGCGTGACGGTCGAGTTAGCTGTATGGGATGCAGGGTATGAGTGGCGATTACGTGGACTATTACTTGTTTACAATCCTCATGGTTTTGTTATGATGCAGAATGCCCGACTACTCCACCTTGTTTTCATTAGGCTTGTCCGAAGAACGCAGTCCTACCAAGGAATATGTCAAGGGGAAACCTAGAGGGTGCTGCGTAAGGTAAATGTGTTGGTTACGGGACTACCAGGTTGTGGAAAGAGCACATTAATCACCAAAATTATCAATAGACTGCGCCCCCATGGCTTTAAGGTTGGCGGGATAAGCACTCCTGATTTTCGCTCGCCCTCTGGAAAGCGGATAGAATTTCTAATCCGCGATATTACAACAGGTGATGAACAGGTAATGGTATCTATCGATTTCCAGAGTAAGGTGCGAGTAGGTCGTTATGGTGTTGACGTCGATGCAGTAGGTACTCTAGGCGTATCTGCGATTAACAGAGCTATTGTTGTAGCAGATATTGTTGTGATAGATGAAATCGGAAAGATGGAGTTAACAGTACCCGAGTTCCAGCAATGTGTCGTTGATGCTCTTGACTCAGCTAAACCCCTCTTGGGCACAATTGGGCTG
>CBDVBC010000069.1:0-6990 GCA_965372125.1 Candidatus Hermodarchaeota archaeon
GTAGTTTATTTGTTCAACCTTTCCTCTCTGCGGTGACACAAGAATTGGAACACCAAATTTGGTAACGATTGCTTGAGTTTTGTCAGTACTCCCGCCGTCTGCGACGAGAACCTCATAGGGGAAGTCACACTGTTGCATCTTTGCACATCGCAGGGTGGCACCTATCATTGGCTCCTCATTAAACGTAGGAATCAGGATGGATGCTCGCACAGTTACTCCACCAATTTTCAGAATTTATCTTCGTAAACAGACATTATAGTCCCCTTAAACATCTCACCTTCGCCGAAATCATGGTGAGATATCCCGTAGAGGAGTGAAGACAACTCTTCTTCTGCAAAGGAAACGGAGTAATTTTCTTAGCCGTTCTAGGAATTGGGGTCCCGTGTTTACCCATCGATCGGGCCTCTTGAGGAGCCCCTCTGCCTGAATTCCTGCTGCTCGGAGAGGATGTATCATCTTTATCGCCTCGCTGGGATGAAAAAAGAGGGTGAGGGGTGACTTGCCTTGTAGACAGATGGCTTGGAAAAGGCGGAGCCCACCTGGAAACCTGAGAAAGACATTGGGGAGTTGAAGTGGGAACTCTGCAATACTAGTGTGTTCTATTTGCAGTTGACGGTGGCGGGGTATCCACAATGCCTGGGATGAGTCGTAACGATATCCTGTTGCTGAGAGAGCAGGAAAAAGGGCAGGTGTGATACGGAGTCGCGGTGCCCGGAATCCCTCTATGGCCTGTCCGGTAACCTCCTCTAGGAGATGTTTTGCTCTGCGAAGTTCCATGGTATGCGTTGGAGCCTGGCCATCAAGAGTAGAGTGGGATAATCCATGGCTAGCAATCTCGTGTTGAGAGGCTAGGGCTCGGACGATTTGAGGGAACTTCTGAGCAACATTACCTGTAACGAAGAAAGTGGCGCTGAGCTTAAGTTCGTCAAGCACCTTCAGGAGTCGAGGTAGGCCCTTCTGGATACCTAGATACGAGTCGGCGACACCTGGGCAATCAGACTCCACGTCAAAGGTAATAGCTGCTCTGACTGTCAAATCTCAAACACCATTGAATACAGGCATCATATGCTATCGACTGTTTAATGATTTCTGAAAAAGAAGGCTGAAGAATGGGAAGGATTATTACCAAAGAGAGAGTAGGAAAACAGACTATCATGGCATCAGCGAAAGGCTTTGAAGTTGTCTTGACTGCCAGTCGCGCGGTAATGAGCGACTACCGGGGCAATCAAGGAATGGGATTGAGTAGCGCTTTTCCCAGCCTCCCTCTCTTTGCATCCTTCATTAAACCGATTTTCACACTCAAAAGCGACAATACAGGTCGAATGGAACAGACTCACCTGGGGTTGGGAAAAATTGAAGCTGCGTTATTGGCAGGGGGGTTTTCGCGGGAGCAAGTAATCGTCGCTAATCCTACGAAGCTTCACAAGGTTATTGGTCCGAATACAAAGATTGTAGGGATTACCTGCCTTGATCCGCTAGGGCTAGGATATGGCGTTAAAGTGACTAGCTTCCTCATAAAGAAACTCAAGCTTCCCTTCTCTCAATCCATTATCGCTCGTTACTTTCAGGAACTAATCACAGATAAAACACTTCGAAGGTTTCGAGAGAAGGGAGACCTACGAACAATCGCGGGAGGACCTGGTGTCTGGCAAATCGCTGATACGGGTATGCAGAAGAAGCTTGGTATCGACTGCCTTGTCGAGTGGGAAGGCGAATCTATCGCGCCTAAGCTATTCCGACAAGCTATAGAAGGCACGCCATTACCTCAAAGCACGAGAGGAAGAGCTCTTCCACCTAGAGAGGTACCTTTATTGCGTACACCCAGTCGTTGTGGTATTGTAGAGATTACGCGCGGTTGTGGGCGAGGCTGTCGCTTCTGCTATCCCACTCAAATTCCCTTCCGCTCGTTCCCCGTTGATGTCATCTTGCATGAAATTAGATTTAATCGACAAGCTGGCATTCCTCAGGTGAGCTTACATTCGGATGACGCCATGCGCTATGGCTCGAACTCGTTCAAGCCAAATCCTAGAGCAATGATTCGCCTACTTGAGGCAGTGAAAGAGGAAACAAAGGGGGGACGCTTTGGCTTTGACTTTTTCTCTGTAGCTTCAATCATGCAGGATCCAAAGCTTCTTGGTACAATTGCCGAATATATGGAATTGGGTGGACGCCACTACAGCACAATTGAAGTTGGTATAGAAACGGGCAGTCCAAAGTTATTGAAGCGTCACATGTCTGGCAAGGTAAAACCCTTTGGCGTGAAGGAGTGGCCCAGCCTTGTAAGCGCGGCAGCCCAGCTACTTCATGATCATCAATGGATTGTCTGTTACTCTATCATACTAGGACTTCCTGATGAAACACCAGATGATATTCAGCGAACCAATGAATTAGTAGATGATATCAAACATACCAACTCGGTGATTATCCCAATAATTTTCATGCCTGCAGGGGGATTCCGCCGCCACCAGAACTTCGAAATCGAAAATATGAGCTCCGAGCATTGGGATCTTTATCTCAATTGCATGGAACTCGTCCTCAAAAACGCTAAATTATTCGTCACTCACAGCTTTCCCCCATTCATGCAGCGAATAGTCGGAGACGCTATGCACGTGGGTCTCGGATTTGTCCGGAAGAAGATTCGCAAGTGGCGCTGGGCGCTTCGTCGCCAAGGAGGAAAGACTTTGGTCGCAGAAGAAGAGGCGCCGATGATGGTAACTCCACAGACATCAACAGAAAGAGAGATGATTCATTGAAGGTCACACTCGTAAGCCCTGCTCCTAGCCGTATTGGAAAACATCTCTATGTTTACGAAAGCAGTGGTGGTATGCCTCCACTAGGACTGCTCTACGTTGCCTCTAGCCTTATTGGGGAAGGGTATGATGTCGCGATTATCGACCAAGCTGCAGAAGGGCTCACTAACCGAGCAGTAGCAGACCGAGTGTTACAAACTAACACTGAGCTTCTAGGGATCTCCGCACTCACCTCCTCTGCCCTTCGTGCCGCAGAAATCTCCCGCCTTGCCAAGGAAGGTAACCCGGACATTCAAACTTTAATGGGCAATGTTCACGCTACTTTCTGCGCCGACAGAATACTAGCTAAGTATTCACATGTGGACTTGTGTGTTCGCGGGGAGGGCGAGGAGGCTATTGTAGATGTAGTCAATGCTCTAGAGCGTGACGGGTATAAGCAGCTGAAACGAGTGAAAGGCATCACTCTACGGAATCGAGAAGGTCACATAGTTTCTACTGAAGACCGACCACTCATTAGCGACCTAGACGCCCTTCCCATTCCCGATCGCTCACTTCTAGCTCATGATTATCATATCAAGATTGGCGAGATTGCCCTTCGAAGAGGGAAGTTTACAACGGTTGTCTCCAGTCGGGGTTGTCCCTTTGTGTGTACATTCTGTTGCTGCCACATCCTGTGTAACAGGCACTGGCGTGCTAGAAGCCCAGAGAACATCGCTGATGAGCTGGAACTCCTTGAAAGCCAGGGCTATGACCATTTCCTCTTTGCAGATGATAGCTTTACTGTGAACCCTCGTAGAGCAGTCAAACTGGCTCATATTATCCGCAAACGTAGAATCCAAATGGACTGGATTATCGAGGGGCGAGTGGATTCAGCCTCTCGCGAGATGTTCCAAGAGATGGTTCGCGCGGGTTGCCGCCTCGCATTCTTTGGGATGGAAAGTGGAACCCAACGCATACTTGACCTCTACAAGAAGAAGACTACACCTCGCCTTAACCGGCAAGCCGCTGCCAACGCACGCGCGGCAGGCGTGGATCTTATTGTAGGATCCTTCATTCTTGGCGGACCGAGTGAGACTTTTCGCGAGATGCAAATCACCACTGACTTTGCTAAGCACTGTGACATTGATTTCGCCCAATTCAATATCCTTGGACTTTCACCCGGGGCTCCATTGTGGGACGAGGCGATTGCGAAGGGCTACTTTGACCCTGAACAATATTGGGAGAGCGGGGTGCTTGCTGCGAATGTCTTTCCGGATTCACCTCCATTAACAAGAATACGGGATATTGCGCGGGATGCATTCATGGACTTCTCTCTGCGTCCCCGCTACTTAGTGAAGGAGCTATTCCTGACGCTCAGAAGCCCCTTCCGAATCAAGGCAATACTCTCAAGCGTTTCCAGCCTCCCCCATTGGGTCAACCTGCGACGCCTCTACAAATTCGTGGTGCCTCCCACAGATGAGGCTAGTAAGCCTTCATGACGAAGGCGGAGTGCGTTTCTTAATCACTTTGGCCGGGACACCTGCCGCAATCGTCCAGGGCGGCACATCTTCTGTAACAACTGCGCCTACCCCGACAATCGCTCCTTCACCTATTGTAACACCTGGCATTATTGTAGAGTTCGCACCTACTCGACTCCAGCGGCACAGCTTGATTGGCCCATAATAGAAGGTCATACGGTTTCCAGTATCGATGATACTGTGAGTTAACAGTGTGCAGCCGATTCCCACACCCGAGTCGTCTTCAAATTCAAGGAGATCGGGCAACATAGGGTCAAGTCGGGTCCATAAGGCGATGTGGCAATCCTTCCCGATCTTTGCACCAGTTAGCCGGAAGAGTGCTCTTCGTGCCCTAGGCCATGCTGTCAAATGTGTTACGAATTCAGTAAGCAAGGTCAGTACGGCACCTTTGAAGAAGCGGGCTGGGGAGCGGACAGGCGCTGACTCGTTCTCCCAAAGTGCCTGCTCAAACATCAAAGTTGGCGCAATTCGTAAAACACAATCTGGCTGGCAGCGGGAAGTATCAATATGGATATAGGTTATCTTTTCTTTGCGTTCAATGGAATAGCTGAGTAAACCATATTGGTGACGCTCATGTAATAGGTCTCTGTACCAGCAACTGAAGTCATAGAAGCCCTCTAAAATTAGTATACTAGGCAAGAGGACGCCGACAATGTAACCAAGTAACATCACTGACTTTACAGATAGCTCTAGTAGAGGCGAAAAGAAGAGTACAACCCCACCATAACCAATCAGGAAGAGTAGCATTCCTGCCCATAGCAACATCGCGCCTCCATAGAGGACTGTACCTGCGATTCGTCGCCGAGGCGCTAGTGAATAACCTATTCCGAATACAAACCCATCAAGTGCGAAGGTCACCCCCCAAACTAGGAACACTAGTGGCACAAACTCGACGAAAAACAACCAAACCCAGTACAACACTAATTTCATTACCTCTCCAACATAGAAGCTGAGGAGTGGTACAAATAGAGAAGCGACACCTAGTCCTATTACGAGCAAGACCAGCGCAAGACAACATTTCGCACATCGAGACACAGCTAATTCCTCAACCTCAATGATGTGTATTCTCCGTGTCCCATTTCATCCACCTTATTTTGGAAGTCGCCAGCCGAGTTTTCGTAGCAGTTTGTAACGCCGTTTACGGAAGAGCCCAGCGCTAAACATGAATAGACGATGAACTACTACTTTCATAAATATGTTAACTAAGCGGTTGGAGACCCGTCCTAGCCACAGGATTGCGCTTTGGAGGGTCTGTTCTATACATTGTTGGAATAATGCCCACTGCTCTGGGGTCATCCGGTCAAAGGTTTGAAAAGTACTGCGCCTGAGACCCCCAGCGGGTACGAATATCACTGGAGTAATAACACAGTTGAAGTGTTTGATACGATCCACGAGTTCCATGGTTCGCACGACATCTTTGTTAGTCTCTCCCGGTAACCCAATAATCAGTGAGTAGCAGCCAATCCAATTGTTTTCATGGAGGGCGTTAGCTGCTCCTACTACAATTTCTGACCATTCCTTCATTTTGAATGGCTTCATTTTACCTGGCATATGCTTAGCAAGCAATTCCGGGCTGCCTGTTTCGATTCCCATTTCGATTGTAGAATAACGGTGTCCACCTAACTCCATAATCTCTGCTGTTTCTTCTAGGAGCTTTTCATCTTGGAGTATAGTTGCTGCCGATACAAAACTGGGCCCGAACTTGGTGCCAGCTACCTCCTTCACTGCCTGGAGAAGTTGAAGCAAAGGTTTCCGAGCAGGCTTTAGGCTTGTCGATCCGTAACGCATGAAGTCATCAGATTGTAGTGAAACTTCATGGATTCCGGCTTGTTCGTTTACCCTAATATCCGCTAGAATTTGCTCCAGTGGGAAAGAGCGGAACTTCAACAGTCCGGGAACACAGAACCGGCACCCCCTTCCGCAGCCTCGCGTTATCTCCACAATCCCGCAGCGACTAGCTGTCACCATCTTGGGCATCTCCTCCACAGACACTGGTTTTCCCTGTACCCGCTGGGGCAACGGCTCTCCTGTCTGTGCTCGGCGGAACAGATTACCAGCCACACCTTCTGCCTCTCCTTCTAGAATGCAGTCAATGCCTAGATGTTCCTGCATTCCTGTATCAGCAATCTGCCAAACACCGGGTCCTCCAACAATCACCTTGAGCTGTCCTGATTGGCGACGCTTCTGAATACCAGAGTTGCGAATCACCCGAAGAAAATCTGCAGACATTACTGAGTGGCGACAGGGAATATGGAACTGTCTCAATGTGAACTCGGTTACTTTCGCTCCATAAGCTAGTCCAATCGGATCTAAGACGCCGATTCCTACTACTCGCGTTGCAGGTCCTACTACATGGTCTAGTCTTTCGGGGTTGGCAATGATTACCTCATCCCTTGTAAACCCAGACGCTAACAACGCAGCCTCCACTTTGCTGATGCCTAGCTGTGCCATCTTCATCCTACCAGTCTTGTCGCTGGAAAGATGAAAGATTCCAAACATCTTCCAGAAAGGCATGAAATCAGCGGGAAACATACTAGCATAACCAGAACCAAGACCAAATCTGTAATCTGCCATTAGCGCGCGACCTGCGGTTAAAACAATCGGGTACCCAGCTTTGGCAGTTTCAGTCATGATGGGGCATCCTATTTCTAGTACTTTCTTTAAACGTTGATGCTCAAATCATTCAAAAGAGCAAGTCACTGGATGTCTTGAAATAATATAGG
>CBDVBC010000070.1:0-6975 GCA_965372125.1 Candidatus Hermodarchaeota archaeon
CGTTAATCCAAACCAGCTCAATCAGTTTCTCCATCCTCGCTTCGACCCTCTAGCTATACAGAAAGCCAAGGTCGAGGGTAGACTACTAGCTCAGGGTCTAAACGCTTCACCAGGTGCTGCCGCCGGCATCGCCATCTTTGACGCCGATACAGCCGAAGAGAGAGGAGAGGCGGGTGAAGCAATTATCTTAGTAAGACCCGAAACCAACCCAGAAGACGTACACGGAATGGTTCAAGCCCAAGGAATTCTAACCCAAAAAGGAGGGATGACCTCCCATGCAGCTGTAGTAGCCAGGGGCTGGGGTAAGCCCTGCGTAGCGGGGTGTGAAGCGATTGATATTAATCTTGATTCCCGCCAGCTCACCGTTAATGGTCATGTAATTAGGGAAGGAGATCGAATCTCCATAAATGGTACAACTGGTGAAGTGTTTGCTGGTGATATAGCTACTGTTGAGGCTAGCTTTGAGGAAGAACACGACTTGGTGACACTGCTTGGCTGGGCTGACAAGGTTAGAAAACTGGGTGTATGGACCAACGCGGATACTCCAAAGGACGCGGAACGTGCTCGCGCCTTTGGAGCCGAAGGAATCGGGCTCTGCCGCACCGAGCACATGTTCTTCGGAGATGAACGGCGCCCAATAGTTGTAAAAATGATAATGTCCGAGAATCAGGACGAGCGTTTAGAGCTACTGAATCAGCTACTACCCTTCCAACGCGGTGACTTTGAGAAAATTTTCCGGAAGATGGCTGGTCTTCCAGTCATCATTCGTCTTATTGATCCTCCGATGCACGAATTCTTACCGGATCTCGAAGAACTACTGGAAACGATTAGTCACCTAGAACTCGAACTCAAAAACAAGCCTTCACCAAGCAAAGCAAAGAAGTTGAAGAGTGCTCTAGAGGAACAAAAACGTGTACTCCGAGTAGTGCGTAGCATGTGGGAGACCAATCCCATGATGGGTCTGCGCGGGTGCCGTGCTGGAATCATGTACCCAGGGCTCACCGAGATGCAGACCCGAGCTATCTTCGAAGCAGCCTGCAACGTCACCAAAGAAGGCATCGAAACGCATCCTGAAGTAATGATTCCTCTAATTAGTCACGTCAATGAACTAAAGCTAGAACGGTCTAAACTGGAGAAAGTCGCAAAAGAAGTTATGGAAGAAAAGGGTGTAGAACTGGATTACAAGTTCGGGACCATGATCGAGATTCCCAGAGCTGCCATCACTGCAGACAAAGTTGCCGAGTACGCCGACTTCTTCTCCTTTGGCACAAACGACTTGACGCAAATGACTTATGGTGTTAGCCGCGATGATGCTGAAGGGAAGTTTCTCCGGCAGTACGTGGGTCTTGGTATTCTAGAGGCTAACCCCTTCGAAGTATTAGACAGGGAGGGAGTTGGTGTGCTAATGAGGATGGCAGTAGAGAAGGGCAGAAGCGCAAAGCCGGACTTGGAGGTTGGCGGCTGTGGTGAGCATTTTGGGGAACCGAACTCGATCGAGTTCTCGCACATAATTGGTTTGAACTATGTCAGCTGTTCCCCTTTCCGTGTGCCTATTGCACGTCTAGCTGCAGCTCAAGCTGCTCTAAAGCATAAGTATGGGCGTTAAAACTAGTCTAGTTGCTATATTTTGAAGGTTGAACCTACGAGTTAAACGAACTAGCTTAACTGAAAGAGGTAGAGAGTTTAAAGAAAGCGAGGAGCCCTCCCCTTCCTAGAACTTCTAGCTGGAAGTCTGAGTAGCCTATCATTTTATGCCGCAAGGTTTTAAGGTTTAGACTCTAAGGAATGAGTTGAATAAGAATGAGTCTACTTGAAGGATTCGACTTCATTTCCGAAGAAAAAGATATGGCTAAGAAAATCGAGGAATTGGCATCCGTTGTTGAACGTGTTGCTACCATCTTTCTTAACGGAGTTGGATTATTAGAGGATCAAATTAAGAGCCTCGGTCAGCAGATTGGTTCGCTAGAAGGTCGGATAAGCAAGGCTGAAACTCAGGTAGAAACCGTTCTCAGGATGGGTGCTTCTCGTCCTGCAGGTTCGGATCCTGCAAGTTCAACTGGTCCGAGTACTACTGCTCCGGTGCTTCCGCCTGATTCAGCAAGCCCCGGCCTTACTCGCAGCCCAGGTCCTCGTACAGCTCCTAAACTCACTGAAACCCCACTGAAAACAGCCCCAATAGGTGGACAGAGCGTTCAAGCTGAGATGCGGGGCGAGCTCAAGGGTTTCCTAGCGCGTCGTCGGGCAGCTCTTGAAGCACGGATGAAAGAAGAAGAAGGTACTTAGGCCTGTCAGTCCGAGCTTTTCTTGACGACTTTCTAGTGACTGGAGAAATCGGTTAAGCGGCGCTGCTTTTCTCTGCTTGGCGTTAAGTGTCCAGTTTTTTGGTCAAGAAGCGATTTCAGCTTTAATGTGTCCTGCTCCATTACAGGTATCAACCTTCTAGTATACAATCCAGCGGCAGGGTGGTAGATAACATAGAATGTCTGGCCTTCCCGCTCAAACTGCTTACCATGCATAGCTGACATTCTCACCCGAATGCCGAGGATTGTTTCAGCGGGCACTCGACCCGCAAGACATACAACTTTAGGTTTTACCAACAATAGTTGGCGCTGCAAGAATGGAGAGCATATCTCCCGTTCTCTGGGAGTTGGCGGACGGTTATCTGGTGGTCGACACTTTACAGTATTAGTGATAAAGACAGTCGATCGGTCGATACCTGCTCCAGCCAACAGCTCTGTTAGTAATTTACCAGATGCGCCCACAAAGGGGCGTCCTTGGAGATCCTCCTTACGGCCGGGGGCCTCGCCCAAGATAACTAAGTCAGCGTTCTGTGGGCCTTCGCCTGGTACTGCTTGAGTACGTGATTTAGAGAGTGAGCACAGCTGACATTCTTTTATCTCTTGGCGTAGAGCATTCCATGCGCCTTCATTTGAACACATCGGGTGTATCCTCCCAAACCTTGTGGAAGACTGATCTTCCAGCAGTTCTACCCGGTGGTTGTACGCATACGCTTCCACTTCCGGAAAGCATAGAAGAGGACAAGAACTTCAAAGATTACAACAGGTAGGATGATGGCAAACACTTTGTTCAAGAGTAACATGTCAACTGGAATTACAGTGACTATGCTTCCAATCAACGCTCCTTCGTAGTTCATTGACAGATTCACAAGTGACATACCAAAATCATAAACGTGTGATGCCTCGTGTTGAATGATAATCGCTACGGTGTTGATGCCGGGCGCTAACTCGATTTCTTCTGAAGCATTTGCGAAGCTTGCTCCAAAGAGGTCTAGTTGTACAGTTCTTGGGCTATCGACACGGTTCTCAATAGTAGCAACAACGATTCCGGCTTGGTTTTGAGAGAACACAGTACCTGTTGTTAAACTAATAATCACCGCAGCAGGGATTACCTCTAGCTGGTATTGTTTGAAGAGGAACGAATATTCGCCGACGTTTATCTCGAATGTTACATTGTGATATCCTAACGTCGCATTTTCAACAACACGGTATTCCACAGTGATGTTGAGTTCTTCCTCGAAATCAATTGAGAAATTTACCAGAGTACAACTAATTTCATCGCTATCATCTGTGAACTGGGCGAAACCATTATCAAAGGTCTGGTTTATCGAATTATATACTGTTGCAGTAACTTGGCCTTGGTAAGCCTGTGGCACTTGATCAGGCACTCCAACGTTGCTAATTTCAATTGGTGTCTGTGCTTGGACCAGCTGAGCACTTCCACTCGGTCCGAAGAGTGTAACGAACAGTAATACAGTGGCCAGCAGAATGCCAGTACGAATGGTCGGCCTCACGAACAACTCACCTAGTTCCGTTTTTGGAGTGGAGTGCCAATTGCTGATGCGATTTTAAAGTCTTTCTGCATTGACAACTAGTAAGCGAAAACTAAGGGCTTCTACTACTTGTCTGTATTAGTGATGATGGGCTTCTCTGCTTGTAATGGCGATGAGTTTAAATACTGTTATGTCACTACACTGCATGGCTATCTATAGTATAGCTATGTATAATCTAAGGCGTAAGACATGACGGACCAACAACCTAACAAACAAATCGTCAAGTTGCGCGAGTGGTCACGAGAAATCAATCGAGGCTTCCTAGAATTCTGGGTTCTTTCACTTCTGAGGAGAGAAAGCCTGTACGGCGCCCGTATCTCCGGCCTAGTAGAGGATTTAACGGAAGGGCGCATCCACCTCGAACCAGGAACAATCTATCCACTTCTTCGCCGACTTGCCAGAAGCGGTTGGATTGTTAGCGACATCCGCGTACGTAGTGTGGGTCGCGGACCAATGCGCCGCTACTACCGGCTTACCAAAGAAGGGAAGCAGTTGCATAGCAGAATGGCAGAGCACTATTTTGGAAGTTTCGAGGAATTACTAAAGATGATGATGACTGATTTTGTGACCGTCCGAGAGCGCCTAATTCATTTAATGAAGGAGATAGAATAAATGACAAAACCAATTCAACTTAGAGTAGTTTCACTACCCAGCGATGAAGCAGGTCGCGGCATTGTCCGCATCGACCCTAAAGCTATGGAACGTTTAGGTGTAACTTCCGGTGACATTATAGAAATACGCGGAAAGAAAACTACAGGAGCCAGAGTATGGCGTGGCCAGTCAATCCAATCGGGTACCGGAAAAATATTCATGGACGGCCTCGTAAGGAGCAATGCTGGGGCTGGAATCGGCGATTTTGTCGAAATCAAGAGAATAGATCCGTCTCCAGCAAAACGAATTGTCCTTGCGCCTGCACAACGTGGTATCCGTATGTTAGCTGACGGCAGGGCAATTCGACCCAGCCTAAATCAGCGCCCAGTCACTGTGGGTGACATCATCAGTACAGCAAGCGCAGGACCTCATCGAAGCACAGGCTTTTCCCTCTTTGAAGCAGTAATACGCCAAGCCGGGGCACCTTTCGCCCTTGGCGAGATAAAATTCATTGTAACCCAGACTTCACCCAAAGGAATTGTAAAAATTACTGAACAGACAATCATCGAAATCAACCCTGAGGCTGTGAAAGAAGCCCAAAAGGCGCCCCTAGTCACCTATGAAGATATTGGTGGATTAGGAGAGGCTATTCCCAGGGTGCGTGAGATGATTGAATTACCCCTGAAACACCCAGAACTCTTCGATCGACTAGGCATCGATCCGCCTAAAGGAGTTCTCCTCTACGGTCCTCCTGGAACTGGAAAAACATTGCTAGCCCGTGCAGTTGCCAGTGAATCCACCGCCCACTTTATGTCAATTAATGGTCCAGAAATCATGAGCAAGTTTTATGGTGAATCCGAGAAGCGTCTCCGAGAGATTTTCCAAAAAGCAGAAGAACAGGCACCTAGCATAATCTTCATAGATGAAATCGATAGCATAGCTCCAAAGCGAGAAGACGTCCAAGGCGAAGTAGAACGTCGCGTGGTCGCCCAGCTCCTCGCCTTAATGGATGGACTCCAAGGTCGAGGAAAGGTTATTGTCATCGCAGCAACAAATCGCCCAGAAGCACTCGACCCCGCGTTGCGACGTCCTGGCCGCTTTGACCGGGAAATAGAGCTTCCAGTACCCAATAGGAGCGGCCGCAAGGAAATCCTCCTTATTCACACACGGGGTATGCCACTAACCAAGGATGTTGATCTTGACAAGCTTGCTGATGCAACTCACGGGTACGTTGGTGCTGATCTAGCCGCAATCGCTCGGGAAGCCGCCATGAACACATTACGCAGAATCCTTCCAAAGATAAAACTAGATGAAGATGTACCTCTACCTCCAAGTATCTTGGAAGAACTCGAAGTCACCTCCGAAGACTTTGAAGAGGCTCTTCGTCGTGCTGAGCCTTCAGCAATGCGAGAGGTATACTTAGAAATACCCAAAGTCTCCTGGTCTGATGTTGGTGGACTCGAGGAGATAAAGGGAGAACTTCGCGAAGCAATAGAGTGGCCACTAAAATACCCCGAGAAATTCGAACAAGTTGGTATCAAACCTCCCAAGGGGATACTTCTAATCGGACCACCTGGATGTGGGAAAACATTACTGGCGAAGGCTACAGCTACGGAAAGCGAGGCAAACTTCATCGCCATCCGGGGACCCGAAATTTTCTCAAAGTGGGTCGGCGAATCTGAGAAGGCAATACGTAAAATTTTCCGTAAGGCAAGACAGGTAGCGCCTAGCATCGTCTTCTTTGATGAATTAGACAGCCTCGCACCTCGCCGAGGTCTATGGCAGGGCAGTCACGTTTACGAGTCGACTCTCAACCAATTGCTCGCAGAATTAGATGGAATGGAGGAACTCCGCAACGTAGTTGTTATAGGAGCCACGAACAGACCCGAGATCATCGACCAAGCACTGCTTCGTCCAGGCCGTTTTGATATAATCATTCTAGTAACTCCACCGGATAAGCAAGCTCGTCTAGAGGTTCTCCGGGTACACACCCGCGATATGCCATTAGACAAGGATGTCGACCTAGCAAAAATCGCAAAAGAAACCGATGGCTACTCTGGGGCTGATCTTGCGAACTTGGTGCGCGAAGCAGGCATGGCAGCCATACGTACAGAAAAAACATTAGCCACCGTCAAAGCAAAGCACTTTGAAGCCGCTCTTGGAAAAATCCGTCCCAGCATTACACCAGATATGATGAAAGCATACACCGAAATGATTACAAAAATGTCTACTCAGCGGGATGCCATAGACACCACTCCAACTCCATACACCTAAAATCCCTTTACCGGCTTGTCCGGAGCCGGTTCTCCCTTTCTTTTTCGGTGTTCATCTCACTTCCAGTCTTTATATAAAGCTTATAAAGGCAGACCTCTCTTATGGAGCCAGCCTTATAAATGCCTCAAAAAGCTTACAAGCGCATCGAGAAGTAACGCGCCATCCTTGGAGGGCTTCAAAACATGCCTAAACGTCCGAAATACAAAATTGAGAATGTCGTTGCTAGTGTTGAAGTCGACGCTAAGATTGACTTGAACCTG
>CBDVBC010000071.1:0-6899 GCA_965372125.1 Candidatus Hermodarchaeota archaeon
CTGATAGGAGCATTACACACCGAAAGTGGGGATCCTGTGCCCAGCTGGCAGGCCCACTCGCTGAGCCGCTGGCTCAACCCAGAACCCAACAAGGAGGAAAAACCTTAACAGAGAGAATTGGGAGGTTTGGTTGTCATGTTTTTGACGGTGAAGGTTCCGCTGATGGATGACCGTTTGACGGCACGAAAGCGTCACCAGCTGAACCGCCTTACCGCCCGAGACACCACCATAATCAAACGCTATCTCACCATCCTCGAAAAGGAAGAGGAAAATCTCTGGAAGACTGGACGAGAGGGGCTGCGTATTGACAAGGTAAAACTTGACCAGCTCACCCTCACATGCATACCCACAAAACGAGGTAAAACGCAGAGACCCGGACGCTCCACCGTCAAACACGACCTCAAATACGAGTTCGGAAACAAGACCACCCTCCGCGAGTTTCAGGAGTGTCGTGACACTGCGGTGGAGATGTGGCACTCCCACCTTGAAATGGTCAAGGACCACGAGCGAACTTACTGGAGGATTCACCAGAACCCAAAGTATGTGGACTGTGAGGACGAATTGGCGCGGGTCGCCCACTGGTGGGAGACAGAAAAACAGTCCAGTCCCCCCTGCCAAGCCAAGGGTTACAAGCCAGGAAGGATTCCCCGGAGAGCAAATCTCAGACACACAATATTCCTCCGTTCTCGAGCCACATCTTTGACTCGTTACTGGTTGGAGGTCTACTATTCGGTGGAGAAAGGGGAAAAACGGAGTTGTGAGCGTCTGTGGCTCCCCCTGAACATGTCCAGCTACCACCAGAACGCCCTGAAGAAAGGGCAGCCAAAGACTATTCAATTGGTCAAGAATCAAAAGAATGGGCGATGGTACGCCCACATCACAATAGAAGTGGCAACTCCCAAAGCTCCCCCCACAGGCAAACCCCTAGCGGTGATTAATCTTGACTTGGGGGAGAAGAAGGCAGCGACAGCCGTGCTGTTAACGCCCAAACCAAAACTGCAGAGAGAAGACATCCGCTTCTTCACCCAACCAGACAAAAAAGGCGCCATCAACAGGCTCGACAACCAGATCGCCTCACTACAACGCAAACTAGCAGAATATGTGAAACACCGGAGGTCCACCAAGAACATAACTCGGCGCCTCAAGGAACTCTCTAGCACGCGCAGGCAGCTCGCCATCCAGTACGACCAAGAACTAACCACCCAAATCGTGGATTGGGTTCAGCGACTCCAACACCGCTACACGGTTTATGTGGCGGTTGGACGGCTCAAGGGCATTCGTTCATCTCGCCGCAAGGGTGATGGTAAATCCCGAAGACATCGACGGGAGCTGCACCGGTGGAGCTTCTCTCGCATTACTACCATGCTCCAGTACAAGCTCCAGCAAGCTGGGCTACCAGCGGATCGGGTGGTGGCGATTCCTGAGGTGTGGACCAGCCGCACATGCACCAAATGCGGCTCAACAAACACTCGGCGCCCCTTCCAAGCACTAGTTATCTGTTTGGATTGTGGCGCTCAATTACAGGCCGATGTTAATGGAGCCACAAACATCGGTATGAAGCTCATCTCTTTGTTGGATGAGGCGGATCTCGACCACTGGTTGACAAAACCGCTCCGCGAAGCCAAGGCCGAACGGCTTAGGCGGCGGGGTGTGAGAACCGCGGGCCGGAGAACCCCATGCACACGGGGGTCCTCCCTGACCAGTAGGCCCATGAGCGGGGATGAACCGCCTGCTGCCGTGCACTGTGGCGGGGAACCCGCAAGCCAGAAACCCGAAGAAGAGGGGGCAAGCACACCAGCATGACCCCCCCTACTTCAAAGTTTCAAGCATACTGTAAAGCTTACCATTTCAAGGGAAAGGAAAAAAAGAGGAGAGGGCTTCTCAAGCCCTTAACCTGGTGGCTAAGATTCGAGAAGTCTCAACTTTATGGGAATAGGATTATCAAGATTGGGATAACAAAGAAGAAGATCGTTGCTACCAAGATGATTTGGAAGATAATCACTAGAAGCCCGACGGCAACTGCGCCCCAAAAGCCTGTGTCGAAGAATTTCATGATCAGCGGGATGTAAATACAGAGTGTGATCAGTGCGCTGATGATGATACCTAGGTAACCAAGGTAAGGACCTACCGGGGTCGCCAGTAGGGCGGCTTGAACAGTTGGCATAGCGAATATATATTGAAATATCGCGGTAAGCACTGTATTACATATCGCTCCTAGAAGGGAGACAATCATTGCGTCGGTGAAAGTGGTATTTATGCCACTGACGACCCGCCCAGCCATAAAGAACAAGAGAGTGATGGCGAGCCAGACGACGAGGAGAATTATTGCCAAGAAGATGAGGAATCCAATTAGACCTGGTAAAAACATTGTTTTTTCTCCAAGAAAGTTAGTATCCTATTATTCCTTGTATCTTTCATAAATAGCTTGCTATTTTTAGCTTAGGAAACTTGCAGATTTAGGTAGTATGTATCTCAGTGTTGCCTCACAATATTTGTTTTTGGTGGCTTGTCATGTAAAGTAGTGTGGTCACCAAATTGCTTTTACTTCTCTGCAGGTCTTGGCAAGGTTTAAAGGCTGTAGTCGTGGCTCTCAAGGGTGAAGAAGCGGGGTGGTAGCGTGCCACATTTTCTAGATTTGTTTGTCCAAGAGCTGCGAGGTGCAAAACAGGAGTTATTACGAAGGGTTCTGACTGGAGAAGAATCGAATGAAGTGGACCGGCATCTCCATCAAGCCTTCCTTGAAGAATGGCGGGAACTACCAATACCTCGAAAGGAGGAACTTCAGGTCGTTGCAGTTGACAGTGGGCGAGCACTCCGAAGGTACTCCTCTGGTGCGTTCATGTATATCAGCCGCGCCATCGCTTCTTCGTCTTGGGGGAAATCGTATCGGATTATGATGTTCAACTCCCACGTCGTCGCCTCCACCGGTGCCCAAATCGCTAATATGGTCGGGTTACGGTCAGAACTCTGTGAACATGAAGCCATCCTAGATGCGCTAAATGATTCTGACGACGTAGATGTAGTGCTCGTCGATGGCTCCCTCTACGGACGAATAAATCATGTTCCTGAGACTTTCAATTATAGAGGAGAAAGAGATCTTTACCTCAGATTCATGGACACTTTCAGCAAGCTTGTGGAAAGGTGTAGCCAGCGGAAAATCCTCCTCCTAGGAGTTAGCAAGGACTCGATAGCCAACCACTTAACGAAATTCCTCATGAACAAGATTAGCCAAAACATACTCGTGTCCCTAGAGAGTGAACTCTCCTCTGAGCAGCTGACACAGCTAAATGGTCATCTTAGCAGCCTCAGGAAGAATGCGCGGCCGCTAATGCACCTAATAAAAGATTTGCCGCTGAATAAGCAGCAGTATGAAAATCTGCAGAGCTTGGTGAGTGAACTCCGGCGACCCCGGCCAGACTTCTCTTTGATTTCAGCTTGGGCAGAAACATCAGGATATACAACACCAATTGAACCCTTTCCTGATGTACCGTTCTTCAAGTATGAGGCGAAGAATCCACGGGATTACGCTCTACGGCGATTTGCCAGTGCAAGTGCGGATCATCCAGGAGAAGAGGATGCTTTTGAAGAGTGGGCTGTAAAAGTAATGGAAAAGGTGTTCAGCCTTCCCGCCTTTGTAACGGTGTGTGTCAAACTAGCACCCAATGATACTCCACTGCGAATCGATATTCCAGCTTCCACGCTAGGTTTACCAGACCGTATGATAGACCTCAAAGAACCGAAAAGACTCGACCCACCACCTGAAAAGCTAATGCAAGCTTTAACATTATTACAGGCGGAGTACGGAGGCCTTGACTTATACAATGTATGGCTGGTTCAGGCAGACCAGGAAGCACGCCTACCTGTCAGAGATGTTACAAACCTCTATGAACCCCTGATTGAGAAAGAACTCAGAATCTCCCTGTCTCCCTTGAGGAGAGATCGAAGGGCAAGAAAGCCTCTTCGTCTTCCCCCATAACGAAAACATGAAGATAGGAATAATGATAAACACGGAGTTTATGGAAAACCCAGTTCCGAACAGATACATTGGTCTAGCCATTAAACCATTGGAGTGTAATAATCGTGTTACTTGATTTGTCCGCTGAAGAACCTATTGGCTACATCGTCGACGAAGGCAAATCCACTTCCTTTATCTTCGCCAGTGACCGAAAACGATACCCACCCAAGTTTGAGTACTTGACAGTACGATCAGAGGAATTCGTCGGCGATAAACTCGAACCAGTGGACGTGCTCGCCCAAGTGGAGAGAATTTCGACTCTTAGCCTTGCACTACGCAGAGATCTCGATATCGAGGCTATTCATCGCATTAAAGAAGCAGGCATCGATGATGTTAAAACTTGGGGAATAGCAAGAATTCTCGGATACATATCTCCAACCAGTAAAAGTGGAAGCCCCCCTGTTCTACTCCCCCGCCGTGCTGTTACGCCAGGTCAACCTATTTTTATCGCTCCTGACCATTTTCTTAAAAGGTTCTACGAATATCCAGCCGCAGAAGCTCTCTACATAGGTAACCTCATCACCCGACCTAAGGTTCACGCCCACATTAGCATCAATGGTTTCCGCCGCCATCTCGCCATTCTCGCTCAGACAGGTGCTGGGAAAAGCTACCTGGCAGGAGTTCTCATCGAGGAACTGATGGCCCATGGTGCCACAATTCTTATCATCGATCCACACGCAGATTATGTGCTCCTGAGCCAAACCACTAAGGGGGGAAGGCACGAGTTCTCAGATAGAGTTACTGTCTTCCAAAACCCTGAGAGTACAAGTCGATATAGCCAGAAGGATATCGGGCGCGTTGAAGCCTACACTGTCAAGCTTGCTGATATCCCCTTTGATGAGCTATGCAATATCTGCGGTATTGGAAAGGGCTTCACTAACATCCGTGATGCTCTACATCGAGCGCTTGAACGCCTAAATAAACAAGGAATAGTCTATCTAGTCAAAGATATCGAAGACGCGCTCAAAAGTATAATCCAGGACGATGAACAGGACAAGAAGGTTCAGCAAAGCGCAAGGGCAGCTCTCAAATATGTACGAAAGCTTCGTAGACTTCGTGTTTTCTCTCGCAGCGGCGTTCCCATAGAGAACATCCTTAAACCATGCCAAACCTCAGTCATCGATCTTTCTGGGTTGGAGAGTTATAGCACTGATTACATAGTCAGCCGCCTCCTAAATGATTCCTTCAATGCCGTTACATCTAAAACCTTTGACTACCCTGTTTTTCTAGTAGTTGAAGAGGCCCACAACTTCATCCCAGCCGGCGAAGAGAAGAACCGCTCTCTCCCAGTCATTCGCCGCATCGCTGGTGAAGGACGAAAGTTCGGAATCTTCCTAATAGTCATCAGCCAGCGCCCAGGGAAAATACACGCCGACACCCTAAGCCAATGCAACAGCCAGATAGTCCTAAAGATTACCAACCCCTCAGACCAAACTGCAATAGCTAACTCTTCGGAAAGGCTCAGCGAAGAACTCACCAATGATCTCCCTGGATTGAATGTGGGTGAAGCCGTTATTGTTGGTGAAGTCACTCGTTCACCTGTAATGATTAAGGTGCGGACCCGGAGGACACGAGAGGGTGGTGCTGACATTGATGTCGTTGCACGCCTCAGGAAAGCCCGTAAAGCAGCCGGTATCGATCAACGTCTTGCAGCAGAACGCAGCCAACAAGAAAGAATGAAAGGATCTTTCTCAGAGGTTTAGTCTCAAATGACTGTGAAAGTGCTCCACTTCAGTGACTCCCATCTAGATATTCGAGGTGCAAAGTTTGGTACCAGGCGCTATGAACGCAAACAGGACTTTCTTCAGACCTTTGATGAAGCGGTAGGCTACGCACTTGAGAAACGCCCGGACATACTGATTCACACAGGCGACCTCTTTGATGGAGTCAGTCCTCGGAACCCTGCCCGTGCTCATGTTATGACCGCTTTTCGTAAACTTCATGAAAGGGGAATTCGCGTTTTTATCATCTCGGGGAACCATGATGCACCGCGCGCCCGGCAATCAGGTATTTCGCCGCTAGTTGAATATTCAAACGCTGGTTTTGTCACTCTCTTCCAGGACTGGGAGAAAGTAGGTTCCGAAACGGTGACGATTAAGGGGCTAGATGTGGAGGTGTCTGGGATATCCTTTGACCCCACAGTTCCTATGAGTTCAACCGTAGACCCTCTTACTCAGGTCTCCATCCCAGGAAAGGGAGATATCACTATCCTTTTAGTGCATTATAATGTGGAAGGTTTTCGCGGAACCTTTCCCAGCAGCCCAACAATCCGTCTGAAATCCGTTCCAAGGAAACTCACATACTTGGCTGTGGGTCATATCCATGAACACCAAAAACAGCATGTAGAGAATACAACGATTTGTGTTCCTGGCAGCACTGAAAATGTCTCCTTTGCTGAGGAAAAACATAGGAAGGGGTTTGTATGGCTAGAAATCGGATCAGATGGCGTACAAAAAACCAAGTTTATCCCTGTCAAGACACGCCCGATGCGAACTGTTGACATCACGGTCGCCAAAGACGCAGATATCAACGCCCTTCTCATCAAAGAAATTAACAGACTCCATAACCCACAGCTCATACTCCGATTCCGGCTAGAAGGTGTCATGACAGTCAAATCGGCAGAACGCTACAGGCGCTCCGAAGTCATGCGCCAAGGTTATGCCCAATGCTTCTCACTGGAAATAATAGACAACTTGGAATACATCAGCCCTACGCCAACTCAGAGTTCAAGCGAAAGCCTACTAAAACCACCAATCACAGAGTATCGGGAACACTTGGCTGCACACATAAAACAAGAGATGGACCCAAAAAGAAAAGCTCGTCTCCAGAAAGCCTTGGACCGGGGGGTAGCGCTACTTGAGGAAAAGGGAGGCTGGTAATCTTG
>CBDVBC010000072.1:0-6881 GCA_965372125.1 Candidatus Hermodarchaeota archaeon
GTTTCTGGAGTCGCAATCTCAGCAGTTTGTACTTCTCGCCTTCAGGCTCAACAATCGTTCCTATTCTTTCTTCTGGCGGTTATGATACTTAGTGGTATGTTTCTTGATGTTGGGGCTATTTCCGAATATCTACCTATCAATATAGGTATGGAACTAATCCGAAAAACTGCCTTCAAAGGCGTACCACTGATTACATGCCTAGACGAGATTGCCCGCATGCTACTCTACTGCATTGGAGGAACAATTCTCTCGATTGTTGTGATGTGGCGCAAACGAACCCTTGCATAGTATGAATCATAGGAAGTGAATGGATTTGGAATCAGCTCTCGATGTCCCAGTATTCGTGGAACGGAACTACTTTGCAGGCTCCCGCTTCGGGGATGCCCTAGACTGGATTACTGAACGAAGTGACCGTGAAATCCATGCACAAATCCTTGGGACTCTCCACTCGGTTCAAGAAGAAATTGAGATTGAGGGGCGAATCCTTGATGTCCGCCGGGGTGGGTTACTTGGCAGAACCCGTTTAGCATTATTAGTAGAACAAATCATCAAAGGTCCTAGTACACTCAAAGACACAGTAATCACAGTAGGTGGAGATAGGACAGACCGTGAGGATGTAGCGGCTAAGCAACTAGTAATGATGAACTGGTTACGGAGGAACACCTTTGATGACTTCTTTTACGATGGAGACCTCATCGACGAGGCAGTGAAGCGGGTTCAAAGACTATTATCTGAAACGGAGGTCGACGCCCATATTTGGGGAAAAGATAAGGACGGAGAAGAGGTATATATCCACGGAACAATCACTGATGCTAGGATTGTTCGGTTGCGGGTGGGCCTATTAGAACTCCGAGCCACAAAACCAGGTGCTCGAAGTAGATCAGCAGCAGATGTTATCACAATAGGAGGAAAGGAGACAGCACCAGAGATTGTTCGGGAACTAGTGAGCGTCATACCAGATGTTCTAGCACGAAAAATGCGATTTATTCCTGCCTACTCACGTACAAAGCTAGAAACAAAATACGTTGTGGAGGCAGAAAAATTAACAGTAACCGTAGAGGGGAACTTCGATATCATCCGCGATGTCACTTTTAAACTACCATCAGGACAAATTATGGGAATTATCGGTGAGAGTGGATCAGGGAAGTCCACAACAATCCGCGCATTACTAGGGGATATAATACCTTCTAGTGGTCGTGTTCGTTTAGGAGGAGTCGATTCAGGACAGCGGAGTCGAGTGAAACCCCTTTTTGGTTTCGTTCCTCAGGATTTAACCTACATGTACCAGGATTTCTCTACACTGGAGAACATAGTTGAGTTTGGAAAACAGTACGGTATCCCGGAGGAGGAACTAGTACGTCGCGGAAAAATTTTGCTAAGGGAACTTGGAATCTTTGAACAGGGTAACCAAAGTGTAAAAACCCTCTCTGGGGGCGAAAAACGGAGAGCCTCCATCGCCATAAGCATGGTACACCGGCCACAACTAATGGTTCTAGACGAACCTACCTCTGGGCTGGACCCAGATGCTAGGAGTGAGTTATGGGAGTACCTAGATTATCTGAACCGCGAATACGGCACTAGCATGATTGTTGTAACTCATTACCCACAGGAGGGAGAGTTCTGCGATAAGGTGGCTGTATTTCTCCGCGAGAAAAGTTTGATAGCATACGGGAGCCCCAAGGAGCTGAAGGCTTCATTACCTGGGAAAGGCTACGCGACTGGAATCATTCTCAAAGAGGTGCGATTGGACCTTCCTGATCTTATTAGGGATATTCCCGGAATCGTTCATATTCTTGAGCGAGGTGAGCTTGTCAAAATATTCAGTGATCGTCCTGCAATGGTAATCGCTGAGCAAGTAGTACGAAGATTACAAGAGAATAACATCGAAGTGAAAAGCATCTGGCCCAAGATGGATGTCGATTTGATTGACTATTTCATCTTGATTACTCGGCGCCAAATGGTCGTCTGAATTGATGTGGGAAGAGATGTGTTTGGAGAAATTACCGGGGCTTCACACTAACAAAGTAGCCGCTTTATTCTTGATAATACTAATGAGCCTTTCTATACTTCAAACTATTTCAAGAAACACTCTTCTTGTGAATTCGGAGGATGTAAACACTTCACAGGACAAATTCTCACCACATTTAGCTTGTAATCTTGAAGGGGCTGCAAACCCTGATGCTCCTCTTGATGTTATAGCCGATTTGCATCCCTATGCTGAATGGGGAGACGCTCAAAAAGCAATTTTACAGGCTGATCCCTATGCACGAATCCGGGCTTATCATAATCTTATCCACGCAATTTCAGTGCGCACAACAGTTAGAGGAGTGCAACTACTAGCAGGTGTACGAGCTATTCGAAAAGTCTGGGTAGATACCAAGACCCAGCTAAACCCATCAACAGACTTGAGTCTAAAAGAACTTGGGGCGAAAACTCTAGCCAAGTATCTGCAACCACAGGAGGTAGTATCTACTTCTTCCTTGGCAGCGCAGGGGTTTAACGGCTCCCATATGATAGTGGCAATTCTAGATACTGGAATCGATACCACCCATCCAGACTTGGATGACTTTGACGATAACGAATCAACAAACGACCTGAAAGTAGTAGGACAGGTGTCCTTTGCTGAAGGGGATCCATTCCCCTTTGACCTAAATGGGCACGGAACATATTGTGCAGGGTTAGTAGCAGGAACAGGGACAGCCTCTGAGACGTATACTGGGATAGCGCCTGGTGCTCAGTTGCTCAGCGCCAAAGTATTGCTAGCCAATGGAACAGGATACACTTCTTGGATTATTAGAGGAATCGAATGGAGCCTAACCCACGGAGCTGACGTAATACTACTTCCTTTCTCAACCTTTGGAATGCCTGGTGATCCTCTATCAGAAGCAATACGTGAAGCTGCGGAACAAGGTGTTTTAGTTGTTGCAGCTGCAGGAGACGATGGGCCAAACCACATGACGATAATGTCACCGGGCGAATCAATTGCCGCCCTTACAGTTGGTGCCTTTGATCCAACAACTGGAGCGGTTGCTGAATTTAGCAGTCGCGGCCCCACATTTGATATGCGCAGTAAACCAGACCTAGTAGCACCCGGAGTGAATATCATCTCCTGCTCACTCTATAACATCTTACCAATCGATATAGGTGATGATTCTTTGTCCTTATCTTCGGAGGACACGGATTCAGACTTGTTTGGGTTGGGCGAATTCGGGCAATCTGTAAACGACAACTATACAAGGGCTAGCACAACGGCTGCTGCAGCTGCGATTGCAACAGGAGTAGCTTGTCTGTTGTTACAGGCATGTCGGTTCGCTACACCAGAATGCCTCATCATAGCAATGTGTGAAGGGGCAAAATCCCTAAAGGGAGAACCCAACACTGAAGGGCACGGACTGCTAAACGCCTCAGCAGCCTATGCTGAACTCTCGCTTCTCCATGACCCCTTCGACCCAGCGTTTCGAGCCCGAAGCGTAACACCAGGCCTACCTTACTACGGTGTTGTGATGAGTGTTGGAGAAACCTATAACGTTACGGTGATGATGAGCACCTACGCGACGGCCATGGCTGCCGTCCTCACCACAAACACGACTAATATGACCATCACTCATCTCTTAATGGGAATGTTCTTTCTCGCAGTAGGCGATGAGAGCCCCGCACCCTTTGCCTTCCTGGACGTTGAACAGGAAATGCATTGGACTACAATCCCCAATGCAAATTATACAAGGACTACGGGCATCCTCTCGTATGGCAACCTTCTGATTATCCCCCGAATCGAATCTTGGCGGATTACCTCAGAACCCTTCGCTAATGCTTTCCGGTTCACCTTCTTTATTACAAATGTAGGCGAGGAGGAGTTTCAAGATGTCCGGATTTTTAGCCTCTGGAATTTTGACTTATTTATGGGCGCGAACGACACATCAGCAGAGGAGGGGGCATTCAATAGCACCAGTCAGTTCTTTCACGTTGAAGCAAACGCTTTACCACCTAACGAGACTGCTCTTGTAAACCAGAGTATAGGCCTAAACACTCTAACTCCACTTGAATCCTTTGAGGTGGGACCTTATAATGACGTGTACGACCACCTTATGGACGAGGCATTGAACGGTAGCAACTCCTACTCAAGCGATGAAGGGGTGGGCCTAGGGACTAGGTGGGAATTGGGGGATATCACAGTAGGTGCACCTGTAATCAATGTAACATTGACGTTGGGATTTGGCAACACCACTGAAACTATAGTTCATGGGATTAACGAAACAGCTCGCGCAACGCTAGATAATCCACAGCCAGATTTGTGTGTCATCCGTCCCCATTTACCACGTACCGGTTTGTTGAATTCAACCTATCACACGTCTGCCTTGATTCTTAATATTGGTGATTTAGCAGCAACAGATGCTATAGCCGCGTTTCTAACAAACCGAACCCAGTATCTAGGCGGAACTATCTTCACCCGCTACTTCCAATTCAACAGCATCGACGTATTCCAAGCAATCTTTCTTGAAGTCGATTGGAGACCAGAAATCTCAGAGATTTTCTTTGCCTCATGGATAGTGTCACCAGATGTCTCCTTCAACCTATACAACCTCTCCTTACCAGAGGATCATTATCCTCTTGACAATGCAATTTTCAGAGATGTGTTCATTAGCTCCCCGCCTTTAATGCGCCTAGTCACTCCTAGTCAGCTACCATATGCCCCTATGACCCTCCGCTTTCCCAATGATTATGCTCTTTATAACTTGTCTTTACTAACATCTACTCACATCGAACACCTACAGATCAGCCTACAAGGCAGAGCAGCTGAATGGATTAACCTCACAGAAACAGAGATCGAGGACATCAATCTGGGAACACAATTCCAGCTGATGATTATCATACCTTCATTTCTTGCCGCCGATGTATACACAGCAAACATACATCTTTCCGCGAGTGATGGTTGGCACACAACAATTCACCTGCGTGTCAATCTTGTTTATCCTAAAGCGGTAATTCTCTTCGACTCGTTTCACAATCTTGCATTGAACATCACAGATTCTGATAGCCTAGCTGACCTTGACTAGGAGGAACTACTAGAAGCATTCGAAGAGATGTCAGACAGCAGTCTTATGGGCTATTCGCGACTACGAGATTTATTCGCTTCAGCCCAGCTCAACCTAATTGAGCTACCCTTCTCTATAGAGTTAAATGCCACAATCTTATCGGCCTTTGATGGTCTTCTTCTCTGCGACCCCGAGAAAGGGTTTGGCACATACGAAACAGCGAACGTGAGCCAGTATATAACAAATGGGTTCAAAGTCTTGATACTAGCAGACAACGCTGACGAAACAAATCACACTGCGCTTAATCTACTACTTGCCAATCACGACATTCAACTAGCCGAACCGGTAACAGTATCTTACACCACCGACCTCCTTTCAACGTCGCCATTTACCCGTGGTGTTGGCAGAATTACTACCGGTAATGGCACAACCCTACAACTTGGTGGTTCAGTAGAAGCTTTTGCTTGGGTAAACGGCACTCCAGTCGGTGCATATCAACAAGCAGATAATCGAGAACTCTACGTGTTCGGGTGTTCAACTGCCTTCACAAATGGCTACATCTATCAATTCGACAATCAAAAATTCGCGAACAAGACCATCCATCATCTCTTCAGGAAAACAGTAGAGATTACGATATATCCGACAGGCGGAAACGGCACCATGTTTACCCTTGACCAGCATGCAGGCTTCATTGTGGATGCAAAAAATGGGACAGGTCATGGTGTTGAAGGGCTTGAGATGTACTGTATTTACAAACTGGCGAATGGTTCTGATGTCTTCTTCATGGTCTTTGAAGTTAAAGATGGTCGTTATGGCACTTTCCTCTTTTCTAACTGGACTGGTGGAGTAACTGGCAATTTTACCATCATCGTGTTCACTATACCCTGCAACTATAGTAGCACCCTTGCTTACCTTCGCTTCACTTATGTAGAAGCGCCTGAGGAGCCGCCACCCCCGCCAGAGCCAGACTATGTCTTGCTTATGATCTTACAGATAATCGTTGCCTGTATTATCTTCTTCATAGTAATATTGAGCTATGTCACTCGTCAGCTTCGCCGGCGGCGGCGAATGCGAACACCATCACTAGATGAGCAGGTGATCCGCCGTATTGATAATGCTCTGAACACTACACACGCCTTAATCCGTGAACTGGAATGGATTCTGACAAGTCATCAGCTGGATAGACTGGACAAGCTTCGGTTCATCGATGACGAGATGTCTACTCGCCTGAATCGTGTGCTGCACACTCTTCGGGAACTTGCGAAGGAGGTAGGAGTTTGAGCCTAGGGAGGGATAATTATATCCTCAGAAAGTAGCTCAAAGCCATCAATGGTCAAGCCCTCGAAGATAATAGAATTCGATAATGCTTGGGTGAAAATCGGGCGAACAGTCATTCTGAAAGACATTTCTTTCTATATGCGCGAGGGAGAGATACTTGGCATTATTGGAGCTTCGGGGTCAGGGAAAACAACAGCATTGCGCGTAATGACCGCGCAGTTGAAGCCCTTTAGGGGAACAGCCCACATTTCAGGTTTTGATGTAGGCAAAGACGCTACCGCCATTCACTATGCAACTGGATACGTGCCCCAGCACGAAAATGAAAGCTTGTATTTTCCCTTTTCAGCCCTAGAAAACGCGGTTTTCTTCGGCAAGATGTACGATTTACCTACCGCGGAGATAAAACGCAGAGCAACCACTCTTCTAAGTATTCTAGGCTTTGACGATGAATTAATGCACAAGCCTGTACGTGTTCTCAGTGGCGGAGAAAGAAAACGAGTATCCATTTCTGTGGGCCTCGTCCATCAACCACCCATTCTCCTGCTAGACGAGCCAAGCACTGGTCTAGAT
>CBDVBC010000073.1:0-6855 GCA_965372125.1 Candidatus Hermodarchaeota archaeon
TGCGGGTAGACTGTGCTCTAGCTGCGGGCTACTTTATGTTCGCCGCCACTGCTAGGGGTCTAGGAACCTGCTGGATAGGTTTAGGGATGATGATTCAGAACCCAGAACTCCGCCAGGAACTGGGGCTCCCTGACGACCATGCCATCGTTGCACCTATCATCCTTGGCTACCCGAAGAGTATGCCTTCTCAGCCGACTCGTGAGCCAATAATCCTCAAAACACTCTAGTCAAAAAGCCCCACTTCACGCCTATAGCTTCGATACTCCTCGAGTTTCTTCTTAGATATCCTGCTTACTAGGGCTGTGCGACTTGTTGGCTGAGCTACTTTCAAGGCCTGAGTACCTGGGTCTTCCCCAGTGCTGAAACGGTGAGAGGGGTCCGCGATGCATGTGGCACCACAGGAAAAGGTACCCGGAAAAGGTGACCGAACTGACTGATCCGCACTCATAATGGGTAGTGCAAACTCCTTGGAACGCACCGCCACCAGCGACTGCCAGGCCCACCGACCATATCCGATGAGATGCTCGTCTAGAACAGTGGTCATCGTGGGGACGGCTAGAAAATCTACTTCACGAGCTACTTGCATTAAAATCCTAGCATCCCAGAGATCCGAGCAAATTATGATAGCTAGGTGTAATTTATCAAGTTCAAAGACTGGTGTCCGGTTCCCCGGCTCAAGTCCCAGCTTTTTCTCAGTCCTGAAGGGGCGCCGCTTGTCGTACTCGCCAAGAACTTTACCTCTAGAAGAGAAAAGATAACTGCGGTTCCTCCACTTTCCTTCTGCAGTTTTGTAGGGCATCGACCCCGCTACGATGGCGACACGGTGCTTGTGGCAAAGACGGGAAATCTGCTCCCAAACCTGAAGATGATAATCCTTGCCCTTCACTTTAGCTAGCTTCCATTCCTGCACCGATCCAAAACAGTACTCTGGGAGAACAACGCAGTCTGGCTTAATCTCTTGAGAAACCAGGGAATTAATCAGCGAATCGATGGTTGTGATAGTGCCAGAAAGACTTGAAGAGGGAATCAACTGTAAAGCAGCAAGTGTGATGAAGTCCTCAGAAGTCACCGAAAATACCTCGGGTAGGACGATATCCAATCCGCCTTATATATTGGCTCTAGAAGAGGAATAGTGTCAGTGCCAAAAAGAAGGCTGACTACCTATTCGAGGGGGGGCAGAGTTTCTCCTGGTCGCGGAATCACATTCCCGGGATTAATAATCCAATGAGGAACAAGCGCATCTTTCGCACAGGTCTTCGGAGAAGATTCACCATTACTGCCTTTGATGTGAGGGTGAGATGTAATACTTCTTGATAGCATTCCTTTAGAGACTCTGTTAGGTTATTGTACTCTCCTTAGGATTACTATACAAAGAATAATTGGTATCGGTGAATAAAATACCGCCTCAAAGACGATGGAACTTTCTACTCAAAGAATTTTCTACAAATCCCGTGAAAGAAGAACTGTTGTCTAAATGGGGGAAGGAGGCTTATGAGCAACTAAACGCTTACTTGGCGCGCCATCCCTACCTGCAAGAGCGCGACACATTCAGTAAAGCCTTCCGTTATACATTGTGGTACTTGGTGTTAAAGAAAGCCCAGAAACACAACGCGTTACCTGATATGTCATGGCTGCGCTTATCCCGCCAACTCGAAATCCCCTACTTAACCCTCTACGATTGGCTTACAAGAGAAACACAACCAGGACTACTAAAAGCCCTTAACGCTCATGAAGAAGCACGACAAAAACACGAAAACCACTTAGCCCCCGAAACCCACCACCACCGCCTCAACCCCTCACTCATCTATGAATCCTTCGAACCCCACCTCGAACCAGAACAACAAACACCAGAAACACTCACCACCGCCATCAAACAACTATATCAGTTCCCACCCAACCCACCACAAATAATCTATGCTGAACTTCGCCCCTACCATGAACTTGGTCCCAAATGGCTACGCAAAATTGCAAAAGCCATCCTAACCCACAGAACCACAATCCAACAACAACTTAACCAACAACTAAAACTAGACAAGAACACTAACCAAGCCCTCTACGTAGGATTAGTCAACAACACCATCTACATCTGGAAACGAAACACCGACCCCAATAACTGGCTCAACCTCTATGCACACGAACACTTCTACGTTCACAAATATGACGCGAAGCACGCCCTGATTCAACAAGCCTGCAAACACCTCAACCTCGGCACCTCCAACTTCAGCCGCCTCATAAAACAAATCACCAACTACACCAGCAAAATCGTCCGAAGCACCATCCCCGACTTCGCAGGACACCACAAACGCCTAATGGGCGAAACCCTCCACCTCCTCCTCGACACAACCAACCAAACCCTACAAGACATCAAACCCCACATTAGCCACATCGGTGCTACACGCCGGGGAACCAACCGAGGACAAATCCACAACCCCCAATTCCCGCCCATCGAACCACTCCGCACCCAACTCTACGCCACCATGATTAGCGATGGTCACCTCCACCGAAACTACGCCACCAACTACACAGAAAGCGACCCAGACCGCCTTCAACGCGTCAAACAAATGGTTCACCAACTCGGCGATGTACGCTACCGTGAACGCCACCGTGGTACTCTAACAATCCTAAACTTCCCCACCGTTATAGGACGTTTACTCGAGAAATGGGGAATGCCTATCGGTGATAAAGCGCTTCAAGATGTTAGGCTTCCCCCGTACATTATCAAAGGTCCTACAAAGCTGAAATGCGTATACCTTTCTGAGCTAATTCCAGAAGACGGTAGTTTTCATGTCAAATTTAAGTCAAATGCTGGACAGTTTGAATGGTCTCGAGTAATTGCACTCCATGCAGGAAATAAAGCTGAAAGATATCAGTTTATTTCTAAAATCGATAAAGAGTGTATCAAGTTCCTTCTTCGTTTTAGTACAATCAAAGAACTAACATTTGGAAGTTCAAGTCAGGTAATCAAGGTCTCTCAATTGTCGTTTAATGAATTAGATCATCTTACGGAATTTCACGATGTGAAAGTGGCTAAGGTTGCTCAGAGATTGAAACAGCGAGTCTTAGAAAACCCTTGTCTGCTCATAGATGACGAGGCACGGCTTTGTCGAAGTCTCGGTATTGGAGTAGTGAAATATCCAAGGCTGATTGGATTATACAAGAAATCAGGTAGGGTTTCAGTAGTGTGGAGAGTATACACTCGTCAAAAAAGGGATGCCCTGCGTTTTGGCCTTCTAGCTCCACCTCACGATCTACGAAAGAACGCTGCTTTTAGTGTATGGGCGCGAAGCAATCCTGAGCTGTTAAAACATGTTGCAGACAAGCTCCAGCAAGAGGGGTTGCATTTCACGCTTCCCTCTATATGAAGAAACGTCAGTAAGCGCTATAGGAGAAAGTTCAGGATAACTGATTTTTTTTAAATTCTCGACCGTGATTACAGAGATTGCTTCCCATCGAGAGGGGGAATAATTTCACCCGGACGCGGTATCATATTCCCAGGGTTAATAATCCAATGAGGATCAAGAGCAGCTTTTACGCATGCCATCTGGGCAAATCCATCATCACCATACATAATATGGAGGAACGGGCGCTTGAGCTTTCCAATTCCATGCTCCGCACTTACGGTACCACCCAGCTCGACTGCCTTCCGTGCAAATTGTCCAATAATCGCCATACCCCGGCGCATATCCTTGTCGTCAGAACTTATGATATTGCAGTGTAAATGGTTGTCACCTATGTGTCCGAAGATGATGTATTGGAGTCCTGCTTCCTCGATTTGTTCCTTATAGTAGGCAAGGATGGTTTCTAGATGCTCGTCTGGAACTGCCATATCAGTACCTAGCTTGTGTACTGTGGGGTGTTGTTGTTTGCGTTGGGCGATTAGGCTGTTGACGGTTTCGGGGATGAGGTGGCGGACTGCCTTCATTTTGACGAGGTCGGAGGGTTCCATGCCTGCCCAGCTGTCCTCCATCCCGATGCCGTGTTTGCTGAGGAGTTCTTGGGTTGCCATGAAGGTTGGTTCCATGTCGGTTTCGGCGAAGGGGACTTCGAAGAAGATGATGGCCTGAGCGGTTTCGACCTGTGATGGGACGGTGACACCACCGGCTCCTTTGGCGCGGGCGTCTCGGAGCATGGCGACAGCGTGGATATCAAAGTACTCTACGAGTGTGGGCTTGACTGGGCTAGAATCGCTGCGGATGTCTTTGACGAAGGCAACAGCAGCCGCTTCGCTGGGGAAGAAGGCAAAGACCACGATGGACTGCTCAGGGTAGGGATGGAGGCGAACCTCTACTTCTGTTATGATGCCGAGTATTCCCTCTGACCCGATGAATAGGTCGATCAGGTCCATACCGGGCTTGGCGTAAAGTCCAGCAGCGTTTTTTGTGGAGGGCATCGTGTATGTTGGCACTACTACTTCGACTGTGCTGTTGTCTGTGAGTTCGATGATGAATTTTCCGTCCTGAGCCGTGACTTCGCCGCGCCGGATGTCAAGCACGTCCCCGTTTGCGAGTACGACACGAATCCTCCGTACCCAATCCCTAACTGCTTTGTACATGAAGGATCTGGCACCGGACGCGTTGGCGGCCACTGCCCCGCCAAGATGAGCGGTCATCTCGGTGGGGTCGGGTGGGAAGAAATAGGTTGTTTGATCTTGGAGGAATCGGTCAAGCACTCCTTTTTCCTCGAGTTTATCGAGTTGCTTCTTTCGGACTGCGGTATTGAGCGCTTCTAGCGTGATGCCTACTTCTGCGCTAACATACCAGACTTTTTCGCTTTCGTCAAATCCCAAGTCCAGTAGTGCGTCCATCTGTTCTAGCGTAATGAGCACTCCGCCGAGGGGATTGCAGCCGCCTGCGAGCCCTGTGCGACCAGCGGAAATTGTAAGGGGTAACTGTGTCGAAGAAGCCCACTTGCAGATAGCCACTACGTCGGCCTCTGACTTGGCGAAGAAGAGCCTTTCTGCCCGGGGATCACCATAACTGGATTCATCGCTGAGGTAGTCACTGTATTTCTCGCGGATTTCTGTTTCGCCTTCCACGACGCGTATCAGTGCTAGGTCGGTGGGGGTCACAGATTCTGCTTTGATTCGATTTGTCGCCATTGCTGATACCACCTACATCAAGAATTGGAGGTTAAACCCTTACAGCCCACCTGTTTTTAATTTCTTATCTTGTACCTAGCTTCACTGAAGGAGTGCAGAATAATGCTCATTATGATAGCTAATTTTACGCACCTACTTCAACCGACGGGTCGTTATGAATCAAAAACGGAGTTCTCTTCTTCCTCTTCTTTTTTGAAAATAAGGCAGTAATGATGATGAACATTTGACACATATTCGTGAGGGTAGCCCCAAATTCCGAGGAACTTCTGGCTTTGAAGCCAAAGCCTTTCTTGTTTCAGCGTATACAGTTGACCTAGACGTTTGCCAATATCCCAAGCGATTGGTGCCATTTCTCCACTTGGTAATCTGACATTTTGAATAATAATAACTAGATACTTGTTATTACGGAGTATTTGATAGATCTTAGTGAAGATTTGGTTAATCTGTTCTAGATACACATCATAATCTGTTATGTTACCAAGATCCTCCGGATATTCGCTGTATTGACCATCTAAACCATTTTCAATCCGTTGCTGTAACACTGATTTCACTCCACCTCGTGATGTTTTTAGAATATTCCAATAGGGTGGGGAGGTGATTACAAAATCTACGACAGGTAAATCAAGGGTGTCAATTTTTGCAGCATCACCGATTATAATCCGTTGCTTCATTTTTTGGAGCAGAGTTTTTTGTTGGAGTCGCTTTGTTGTATATTGTGCATATTTCGGAACTAACTCTATTCCAATCCCATTCCGTTCTGTTCTTTGACACGCTACGAGGGTGCTGCCTATACCAACAAATGGATCTAGAACGGTTTCGCCCCTCTTAGTGAAGAAGAGAATGAACTGCTCTATCAAGTCCGGTGGGAAGCTTGCGGGGTGGTCTTGGATTTCACGAGGAATCTCTGAAGGTTTCCCATCACAAATCACCCAGCTACGTGTGAATTTAATCCACTCTTTACCTGTAAGATTATTGAGTGTATTCTTTGGATGGTACTTCCCCCGCTTCTCTTCTTGTTCGTTATTTTCCATTGTTACCATGAATCCTACATGTATCATTCGAACATTCGGTCTACATCTCGTCTCTGGATAAAATCACCGCAAGTTATTTCCACTATATTTCTTCGTGTACAAAACAACGAAGAGCTGCCATCCTAGGATAACGTACTCCCTCTATCATTCTTTTAGTAAAAAACTCTCTAGCTGGTCTCGGGCCTTTTCGCGGCGTTCTTGATGTTTGGTCAGATAATCGGTAGCAAGGTCGATGAGGATGCCTTTGCACTCGCCGCACAACATTTCTCCTGAACGGCAGCGGCTCCTGATTTCTTCGAGTTTGTCATCTTCTGGCATGAAAACTAGCTGATAATTAGCATAGATGGAGCAGATATCCGGGTTCCCGCCCAGTTTTCGCTGCTCTGCTGCATTACCTCTCCCACCAGTGAAAGCGCTCCTGAGCTTCTTCTCTATGACCTTCGGTGGATCTACTGTGAACACAGCGGATTCGGGGTCCGAAGCAGACATCTTACCACCTTGCTGAAGTCCGGGCAGAAACTTAGAGTGAAGTATAGCAGGACTGAAATATCCTAGCTTGGGCAGGACATCACGGGCAACCCTGAAATGTGCGTCCTGATCGATAGCCAGCGGAATCACACAGGGAATATTACGTCCCACTCGTACACTGTGCAGGAAGGCTAGAACCGCCTGAAAGCTAGTATAGAAGATCTGACCAATATTATGAGAATTGGTGAACCCAAAGGT
>CBDVBC010000074.1:0-6829 GCA_965372125.1 Candidatus Hermodarchaeota archaeon
TTGGATATCCTTCCAGATCCCAGACCAAGCGAAGCCACTTCGATTGTTCCAGCGCCAACTCTCACGCCTGGAGGAGACATTCTTTGAGAAAATGCAGGTTCACGATATTACTGGATATTATCTTTCAATCGGTTTTGATTCCTTTGATTTCGAAACGGGGAACTGGCACATCGAGGGAGATGTCACGACACTAGGACTGCTTACTTTCGTTAGAGAGAATTGGGAGGTACTACCGAGGCCTCAAGGATTAACTTATACTCGAGCAAGACCCTTCGATCAGTTGGACTACTATATTGCTACCTTCCTCGCTGGTGATGGGAGGGCACGGATGGAGAAACTGATGAGCCGATTGAAAGGGGTAGGAATCAGGGTTCCGCGAACGACTGTAGCTACGCGGAAAAGCCGGTTGCTCCGGGAAAAGACAATAGTGCCCTTTGCGCTGTTTGGTTCGCCTTTGCTTTCTGTTTTCATCACATTCGCTATTCGGTGCGAACCGCAGATAACAGAACAGTTGTTAGTTAGCATAGCACAGATGCCACTTGTCTTCGCTTATGCCTCTAATATCGGATGCGTCCTATCGGTGCACTTACCCCCAAAGAGCCTGGGGGCAATAATTCATTTATTTTCTTCGATTATTGAGGAAGAAGGAGTGGAGGAGCTTCTTCAGATTCAACAACCTAGAAATCTAGGCTCAAGAACCCCCCTACTAGGATCAAAATGGAATGGTAGCTACTGGACCTGGAGTGAAGAGGAATTCTCGCTACCATCGCTGGGGTTAAAATAGACGCGTCCTTTCTTTATTCTCGGTTATCGACATGTCCAATCGAACTGCCCGTGAAGGCGATTTCATCGAGACATTGGAGGGACTCATTTTCGATGTGAAGGGACTAGTCCATCCGCCAGATCGGGCTGTTGCCTTTTTGCGTTATTATCCCTCTGAAGCTGGTTCTCGTCAACGAGCAGGGCGCACCTACGGAAAAGTCTACAAGCTAGAAGACCGATTTGAAATTCTGCGCAAAAACTATCCCCAGTTCCTGTATGAGGATACCATATTTGGGCTAAAGCTTCAGGGTGTTCCATTATCATCAATTCGGCAGGTATACAAACCCATTGAAGTGCTTGAACAACTGAAGAAACAGGGTAAACGGGATACTCTCCAAGAAGATGCTGTAACTTTTGCTAACCTAATCCAACAAGCTTCTGGCATTGAACCTTGTATGCTTGGAATATCGGGAAGCATCCTAGTGAACTTGCACGAACCCGACTCGGATATCGACCTCATTGTTTACAGCCGCCAAGCCGCTCAGGCTGTTCAAGCAGCTTTGCAGCAGATTCACAGAACTCAGAAATATGAGATAGCAGGGTACAATCGGGACACCTACCAACCAATTTTCAATCTGAGATGGAAAAGTAGTGGGTTATCCTTTGAGGAGGCACTAGAAATTGACTCTGCAAAGGCAATGCATGGAACATTTAATGGGAGACACTATTTCATCCGCGCCGTGCTGGGGTGGGATGAGATTGACGAAGAGTATGGTGACCGTCGTTATCGACAAATCGGTTATGCCAAAGCCCGAGTCTGCATCACCGACCACTCAGAAGGATTATTCACACCCTGCAGTTACAAAATACAAGAAGTAAACATACTTGCTGCGAAGAAGATTCGAGAAATTGTGAGTTTCAGGGGGCGATTCAGCGAGCAAGCTCAACAAGGAGATGTAGTTATTGTAAGAGGGACTTTGGAAGAAGTGCGTACAGATAAAGAGCAATGGACAAGGTTCCTACTGGGCAGCAATCCACGGGACCTTCTTATCCCTGAAAGACTAGTTTGACACGGAATAACAAACGCCACACTTTTCTGTGTTCAACAAGTCTAGTCAAAGAATTGGTGTAAACTGTAAATGCGAAAGCCCAAAGACAAAGATTTCCTCGAGACCAAGGAGCGACTGATATTTTGCGTGGTGGGCTATCTTCATCCACCCGAAGCTTGTACTGCTTATTTGAAGTATCGCCCCGACCCAAGAGGAAAGTGGATGGGTAATGGTGTTCGATATCATCGGGTGATACGAGAATATAGTGCAGCAGAGGTATATTCTAGCAGTGACTGGCTCCGTCAAAACCACCAAGAATACTTAGCATATTGCCCTGTACGAGGAATTGAACTCCCTTTAGTGCCTCGAACCCAGGTTTTGCGCTATTGTGTCCCAGAAGCTCGGTTAGTAGAAGTATTAGATGACCCTCAGGATGTCCTCGAAGCAAAGACAGCTCGCCTTGTGACTCACATAGCAGAATCAACTGGTGTACCTGCTAGTCGGTTTGGAGTGACAGGATCAATCCTGCTCAGAACCCACCATCCACAATTATCAGACATCAACATTACAATATTAGGTGATGATTACTCTCGAAGGCTTCGTGAGTCGGTTGATTCAATCTATGAGGAGGAAGTACTACAGCCCTACTCGGATGTGGAGATAAAAACGTGGCAGCAGCAGAGAGCTCAACTTCTCGGTGTTCCTAATCAGTACAAAGACCGGATAGTTTGCCCACACTGGCTTAGAGGCCGCATCGAAGGCATACCGTTTCACCTTCACCCCACCCGTTCAGACGATGAGATAACTGGTGAATACGGTGAAGAATACTATACTGCTCTAGAACCTGTTGAACTCACAGCCACCATCACAGATGATAGTGAAAGCCTGTTTGTACCAGTAAATTTCGGTATTGATGATGTTAAAATTATTAAAGGACCTCGGAAGCTGCCCTTGATAACCCGAATCTTATCCTTCGAAGGGATTTTTGTTGGGTGCGCAAGTCAGGGTGATCGTGTACGAGTTCACGGTACATTAGAAGTAGCAAAAGACAAAGAGGGGCGAATTCTCCGTCACCAAGTTGTTATCGGAACCTTCAGCACCAAAGGCTGGATCGTAGCCCTCTAAACCCTTAGGAAGAGATTTATTGAGGTAGAAGATAAACGATTGCTACTAGGAGCAGTTTATTGTAATGCCTAGCCTTGAAGTCATTTTACTAACTGGTCGGACCCGAAGGCAAGGAGTCGGCCTCGAACTCGGAAAGCTCAGCGAGATATATTTTGAGGCAACAACACAGGTACGGCTCGACCCCACTGACATTGAAAAACTCGGAGTAGAAGTTGGAGACACTGTTGAAGTCAAAACAGAGACCGGTAACGTTACATTAGTTGTCGTTGTCGCTCCCAGACCAAGCGCTGGCATCGCCTTCATACCCTGGGGTCCTTGGGCTAATCAGCTCATTGGCGGCGACACTGGCAGCACCGGTATGCCTACAATGAAGGGACTCAAGGCTACAATCAGCCCTGCACCCGACAAGCAGGTGCTTACTCTCCAGGAATTATTTGCCGAGCTACGAGCAACAACAAAATAGAGGCATTGAGCTATGACTACTGATCCAAAAGAAACTGCAGGTATACTCTCGACTCCCCGCGCTCGCATAGTCAAAAATGTGGTGTGCTGTTTCTGCGGAGCCCTTTGTGATGACATTCAGATAGCGATAACGCTCACCGGCCCCCTACCGCGTGTACCGGAAGGAACAATCATCGAGGCGTTGAACGCTTGCCGCATTGGACACACAAAGTTCCTAAAACTGCGCGACGAGTATCGCATCCTAAAACCCGAGCTACGCTCAGGCCCTGACAAGTCTGAGGTTCGCCAGGTTTCCTTAGAGGTAGCAGTGAAAGAGGCGGCGAAAATTCTCGCCAAGGCAAGGCGTCCCTTGATTTACGGACTTGCAAGCACCTCCAACGAAGCTAATGTGAAGGCGCTAGAATTGGCCGAAGTTAGCGGTGCTATTGTCGATAACACATCTTCAGTTTGCCACGGTCCCGGCATCGAGGCTGTTCAACGCGTCGGTATAGGAACTGCTACACTGGGCAAGATCAAAAACTATGCGGATGTTGTGATTTATTGGGGCTGTAATCCCACAGCAGCTCACCCGCGTCATACTCGTCGTTATTCCCAGTTCATCGAAGGAATGTTCCGCAAAGAAGGAGAACGCAAGGTTTACCACATCGACGTTAGACCGACGCGATTCTCAGATGAAGTTACGGATTTTATCCAAGTCAATCCCAATGAGGATTACGAACTAATGGCGGTCATTAGGGCTCTGCTTCGCGGACGTGAAATTCAACTGGACTCGGTGGCTGGCGTCCCAATGCGTAAAGTGCGAGAGTTTGTTGCAACCTTAAAGGGCGCAGAGTTCGTAGCCATCTTCTTCGGATTGGGTTTAACCCAGAGCCGAGGAAAGGATCACAATATCGCACTGGCAATTGATATTACTGCAGAACTCAATCATCATGCCAAGGCAGTGATCATGCCGATGCGCGGTCACTTCAACGTGACTGGCTCTAATCATGTTTCTACTTGGACATATGGCTTTCCCTTCTCTTTGAGCCTCGAAACAGGAGCTCCTTATTACATGCCTGGTGAGGTTAGCGCAGTAGATGTTCTAGTAAGAGGTGGAACTGACGCTGTCTTCGTCATCGCTGCTGACCCGGCAGCCTCCTTCCCGGCACCAGCTGTAAGACATATGTTGAAAGTCCCTGTAATCACCTTAGATCCTAAGCGCTCAGCATCAACTGAAATCTCAGATATAGTTATTCCCTCTGCCTACGTTGGAATCGAGGCCGAGGGTGTTCAGACAGCTTATAGGATGGACGGAATCCCCTTACAGTTGCGGAAGATTATCGATGCACCGAAGGGAATAGAGAGCGACGAGCACATCCTCGACATGCTAGTGCGTGAAGTGTGTCGTCTAAAGGGCATCAAGCGTTACAAACGCACCTAGCTAAACATTAGTCGATACTTAGGGTGATGCTCTCCGTCGGATTCGCCTGAGAAGTTTGGTGATGGTCCACTCGCGGAAATCAGGAATGATGAGAGAAGCGTTTTGTAGTGCCTCTGGAGAGCTAGAGGTTGCCACCGCTATGCACTGCATATTGGCAGCTTTTGCAGCAGTTATCCCTATGGGGGAATCTTCAAAGACAAGGCATCGGACGACGGGAACTTGTAATCGTTGTGCAGCTAGCAGGTAGGCTTCAGGATCTGGTTTAAGGAGTCTTACGTGACTTGAATCAATTACTGGATTTTCGCCCTCAATTCCGAGTGAACGCAGGGCAGCGGCGACATTTCTAGTGTCACCAGAACTCACAAAGGCGACTTTCAGCCCTGTCTGTTTGACACTTGAATAGAAATCGAGAAAACCGGGAACCGGTTCTAGGGCTCCTTCAGCAACGCGCTTCTGGTAGTGCTGGCGGCGCCGGCTAACCCACTCTACAGGATTCTCAGACAATCCTTTCTCGGAAAACAATGTTTTCATAATTCTGAGAGAGCCCATTCCAAAGAACCGGTGCTGCCAATCCTTTTGTGAAATCTTGATACCTAGTTGTGCTAGGACTTCATTGAAAGTAACTAAATGAAGAAGCTCGCTATCCACCACAACGCCATCGACATCAAACAGTACTGCTTTAACTGGGACACCCGAAACCATAGACATCCACTATTCTGTAACTTGACTATTCTAAAAGTATGTGTTCAACATCATGGAGTGGGCCGCGCCAATTTATTTGGAACTGTGTTTCACCCACACCTTCGCGAGCCTGATTGCCCGCCTGGGCTGAAACCATACCGAGGCGCGCTATTTCCTCTTCGTTCTCGACGAGGTATGTTTTAATGCCGATTGTAGAAGCGCTCATATCGCTGACCGCGTCATTCCCAACCATTAGGCATTCCTGGGGTTGGCGTCCTAGAATTTCCAGTATCTTCTGATAATATTCTGGCTTCGGCTTGCAGTAGCACATGTTCTCAGCGTTAGTTACTAGATTGATTTCAAGGTCTGCGATGTTTGCCCACTTGAGACGTTGCGCCGTAGCTCTTTCGGGGAAGATTGGGTTAGTAGCTATGGCAACCTGAAGGTCTCTGTCGAGCGCGTGCTTTATGACTTGACAGCCGGCGTGTGCAGGTATGATAAGAGATTCTAGTTGTTGGAAGGATTCTTGGTAGAACTCGTCAAAGCGGGTGTAGCACTCCTGGTAACTGAGGGAGGGAAGATCTGCTAAAAAATGATTGGTAAAGGCTTCAACATTTGTCATTGCACCATTGTTTTTGATCATATGCAGCGTGGAGGCTAGCAGTTTCGGGAAGAAAGTATGCTCATCGAGGATATCGGAAAAATATGGGGCGGCAAGACGTGCGTATTCCATCAGGAACTTGTCTTCATCGAACAGAATCAGTGTGTTGTCCATATCAATCAATAGTGCATCAAACGCTGGCAGGCCACTCTACTCCCGTCTACCCTGAGTACTCGTTCGGAAGAAATGAGAAAGGAGAAGGACCAAGGATTATGAATTCCTTGAATCCTCTATTTCTCGAAACCAGGCACTTTTATTTTAAGTTTGGGTGCAATATTCTCAATGAAATATCCAATAGCAAAGGGAATCGCATTGTACTCCTGCTTGAAGCCATCAAATGTGAGCACTTCAAGGCCTTCGTGACCAACGACGCCTACATCACCGTCTCCAGTGAGGATGAACTTGACTTCAGCGAGGTTTCCATTGGCTACAAGTAGCTCTTTTGTAAGTGCTAACAGGTCGACTTTGCCCAACTGTTCCTGGGATATGATGCGCGTGTGGAATCGTACCCAACGGTCCGAACGGTCGATTACTACATAGAAGGTTCTTTCCTTGATTAGATAGGGTAGGATGAAGCGATCTTCTGAGGGACCTTTCTTGGATTTGAGGTCCATCTGCTTCAAGAAGTTTTCACTCTTATCTGTTGCTGTCAGTTTCTTTTCACCTTGG
>CBDVBC010000075.1:0-6803 GCA_965372125.1 Candidatus Hermodarchaeota archaeon
ATATCTGCGACCCTTTCTAGTATAGTATATTGCTGTGTAAGGACATTTTGCGAAGTGACGACGGTATTTTCTATCTATCAATAGAATCAGGTCTTTTAGCCCGTGAGCGTGCAGTACCTGCAGCTGTTCTAGCTTCTTCCGCGTGTACTCTTCTCGCCAGTAGCCTACAATTTCTACAAGCACTTTTTGGTCGCCTTTGATAAGAGCAAAATCGGGGATTATCAATCTTTTTCCAATAATAATTGCATCAGGTTCACGGACAATATCCCAGCCTCGGTATTTGTTACTGTGCCAACTCCAGTAAAACTGCTCTTCCACTTTTGAGTCAAGGAAGGCTTCTTCCCGCGCCTCATCTCGGGGAAGGAATGGGGGTGCAGTGTCTGGTGTGAGGTGAACTATATAGTGGCGGTCACGGAGCACCACGTTGATGGTGAAGTCAATTATCTGGATGCCCATTGATTCCGCCTCCTCTAAGAGACGTGTAAGGACTTGGGCGATGTTCCATCCGAAAGGTGAAGAACGACCGAAAAAGAGGCGGGGGCCGGCTATGGTTGCACGTAGTCCTTCATTAATTTGTTCTAAATCAACGAGTACACCAAAACGTTTGGTTAGATGTAGTAGAGTTCTAGCGGCTGTCCCTAGACTTCCTTTTGATAGTATTATGGCTACTGATTCGCTGTGATAGAGAAGAGTTTCTAGAACCTCGTAGTTGTACGCGCGAAGCAATTCTTGTGCGGAGGGGCGGCTATCCCGGAGGTGGAGGAGCATGTATTCTTCGCGATGGGCTATTAATAGATGTTTCATCGTTTCGGGCGAGGATAAGCCTAGCTCTTGGGTGGCAAGAGCATGTGCTTGGGTACGCTCAGAACGCGGGATGAATCCGTTATACTTCTCTTCGACAAACCGCCAAAACCAATGCCGTAACTCCTCAAGATTAGTGATTCCCAGTTTATAGAGTTCTGTTAGCTCTGCTTTAGTGATGAAATCATCTAGTTGTCTGGGGACGAATGTGTAGAAGCGTGATAAGGCAGTGGCTATTAGTGCGCGAGCCACGCGATTATCTGGTACCCAAGTAATGGGCGTTTCTAAATCGACTTCACAGCGTGGCTTCTCTAAAAAGGATTCTAGGTGCTCAAGAAGACGAGCTGCTATGACCGTGTCATCATCTAGTCTTAAGAAATAGGGTTCTAACTGCCCTCCTGGAATAACACGATACTTCAGATATTGTATTCTCAAGACCAATTTATTCAACAGTTAACTTCTTTTTGTAATCATGATGGGGAGCTGTCAAGCAGGGAGCCTAGCTTCAATAGACGGAAGCCTTGACCGCCCCTAATGTAGAGCCGGCTCCTCCCCTTTGGATCTGCGTGAACAAGGACAAGGACATGATATTGCTGTTTAAGGGATGGAGGGGGCTGGGTGATTTCGAATTTTCCTTCTCCTAACCTGACTTGTTCTCCTCCTTTTGCCTTCTCTTCAGGTGATACTCCTTGAATAATAAGCCCCACATTCCATGCTAGCTTCCAGCTCCGACAAATAAGAACACTTTCTTGGGTTGATGGTGTATCAACACGATCTATTACGGTCATCCAATCACGGAGGTCGGGATGAATCTCCTTGACTGGCATACTGGTTTCTGAATAATGTTCAGGTTTAGGAACTGGCTGTGACGTCAGCTCGTGCTGGAACTGCTCCACTATTGATGATACATGTTCATCTGTTTGAACCCAGTCTCTTAGCTGCTGAAGTAGAATAGCGAACTTGTCTTTTCGTTTTAGTTTTTCTGCGTAATAGATGAGAGTCATCCGTCTCAACGTCGGCTCGAATATATTGAGAAGTTTGAAGTGTTTAGCTAGATGAATAACCTGATTGAGAAGACGCCAAGCTTCTTCATAGCGACGGAACATGAAGTAGAGTGAAGCTAAATCCACCAAGTAGCGAACAACCTCTTCTGCATCTTCGGAATCGGTAATTTGAGGAAACTTGGTTGCAGTAAAATCGCCTCTAATTACAAGCAGTGCTAGATAAAGGGCATGAGTTGTTGCCTGCTCCTTGGTGAATCCCCACTCCTTGCATTTTCGTGAGAAAATTGTGAAGTACATTGTAGCAGAATCAAAATCTTCAATAATGAGATTGATAGTGATTCGTAGTAGGTGTGTCATCACCATAAGGCGCCGATAGGTTCTTGCTGACGGTCGGCTGGTGAGAAGAATCCTGTTACACTCTTCGATTGCTCTTTTTGCTTCACGGAGATTCGCCTCTTCTCCAAGATACAGGTTACAGAGTGCCATTAGATAATTGACTAGAACTAAATCAGGTGTAATCTGTCTGATTAGTTTCCTATGTGCATCACCTGCTAGCTCCCATGCTAGAATCACTAGGTGAGTGTAGAGTTCTTCACGTGCCACTACAATTTCATCGAGAACGGCGCGATATTTCTGTGTATGAATCATCTGAACAAGAACTGGATAACGATGCCTTAGCTCTTGGAGAAAGATACGCAAACCAAGGGCTTCCTGAGCAGACATACCTACTAAATCTTCTTCCGCGATTCTCGGTCCTCGGAGTGAACGTAGAATATGAAATGCTTGACTTTCAATAAGTTGAATTCTTGTGGCAGGGTCATAAACGCTGCTTCGTGTTAAACTGTACTTGATTTCAGTTTGCAGGACACGATTCCTTAGCTTCTCAAGAAATGCTGCTTCCTCCTCGATATCATGGCTGAGTTCTAACAGGGTTAATAAGAAAGCGCTGCCCATCAAGCCTTCAATTTGAGGCTCAAGACTTCGAAGGCTTTGTAGTAGATAGAAATCAGAACTCACTAATCGCCTTTTACTCAACTTCCTTAATACGAGGAGCAAAGAAAGATCGGGTGCTTGGGGAATCCGCTCCATCATCTCCTTTGCTTTGATTATATACGCCTGAAGTTCCTCCTTCGACACGTTTACTACTTCGACAATAGTTTGAACTTTACGACGGAGATTCCATCGAAGCTCCTTTAGGACTTGTGGCGATGTAAACAGCTTGAAGGACAACCGGTCAATAATCTGTTTGAACTTTGATATTTTTTCAGGGTTCTGAGCAAAAGCCAGGATGAAGAAATTAGCGTCGACTGCAACCCAAGAAAATTGAGTTCCAGTTGTAGACGCCAAGACGACACCTCAAGATGTATTTGAGTCTGATATTCCTATATTTCCTAAGAGATAAATAACCTAATTTGTATTAAGTTCTATACATTAAATGGTGATGTTATGGCATCAACCCCAGCGCTTTTCGGTGGAATTATGCTTGGAGCTGCTGTTTGGCTAGAAATTTGGGCTGTAGCCTTCCTTGCGGCAGGATACTATGTGATCATTACGATTCCTGGGCTCTTCTTCATCGCAGGATTATTTGTTGCAGGTGCAACCAAAGAACAAGCCGAGTTTTGGGAATTAGCTGGCGGCGGCGTTTGCATAGCGGTTGCGACCGGCTTTGTCGGCTGGTTCTGGTTTGCAGTTAGTCCATTCCTCGGCTTTGACTTGAGAAATGCCGCACTGGTTTCACTTGCTTCAGGCATTCTCCTCCTTGTAGGTCTAGTATTCATTATGGGTGGATCCAAATCAGAGTACTGAGAGCGAGAACTATCTGATACTAGCAGAGGCAGCTCAGTTTGGGATTTCCCCAGTTCTAAGCTAGGTCGTATCAGGTTCCTTCCTAGCTCTTTCGAAGCTTCTGCGGCGACGAGCGAGACCACTTTCTAGTGTAGCTTTTGTAATTATCTCAATGAGGATAGCTTCTTCTTTCTTAGGACGAAGAAGCCGACCAAGGCGTTGTATAAATTCCCGTTTACTGCCTGAACCCGAAATTATTATTCCTACAGAAGCATCTGGAACGTCCACACCCTCGTCAAGAACATGACCGCTAGCGACCTTCGTGTAAGTTCCATCCCTGAAGGCACTGAGTATAGCCGCTCGTTCAGCAGCCTTGGTTTTATGGGTAATTAATGGGATTCCGAAGGTATCAGATATTTTTTCTACGACCCGAGTATACCGGCAAAAAATAATCACCTTGGCTTCTCGGTGCTTGTGAAGGAGCTTTTCGACATGGTTGATTTTTTCAGAAGCTTCAAGGGCAATGCGGCGGGCCTTCTCAAGGTGGGAGAGGGCTCTTCGTGCATCATGATCAAAGATTGTTCGCTCAACGATGGTTTCAAAGTGCCATCCGGGTTCAATATCGTCTAGTTTCTTTGTGTAAGCACGGAAGATAGCCATATGTTCATCGTATTGAGCTTTTTCTTCTGGGGTGAGGTCGACTTGGATTGTTTCAATCCTGTAAGGTGCTAGATAGCCTTCCTGTTCTAGGAGGTGGGGGGAGATTCGGTAGACTACTTGGCCCACTAGTCGATCAAGATCATGATGAAGTTCATCATATCTTTCAGGAGTAGCAGATAACCCGAGGCGTTTAGGTGCGATGAATAATTCAGCGGCTAGGCGGTAGGTTGGGCTCGGGAGATGATGGACCTCATCAAAGACTAGGAGACCGAAGAGTTCAGTTAGTTTAGGTGCCATAAGTGATGCGGAATCATAGGTGGCTACAGTTATTGGGTTGACGGTTTTGGATCCGCCTCCTAACATTCCAACTTCCGGAACATGAAGACGGGTTTCCAAGACCTCTCGCCACTGGTTTAGGAGATCAATGGTGGGAACAACGATTAGTGACTTTAGTCCAAGGCGACGGATGGCTTCAAGGGCGACGACTGTTTTTCCTGCTCCTGTCGGGAGGACTACAACTCCTCTTCCATTGGCACCGAACCAGCGGTTCAAGGCGTCCTCTTGATACTTTCTTAATACATAATCTAGATGGAGCTCCGCTTTCATTTCGGGAGGCAGTGTGAAGTTTTGCTTCACATATGAAATGGTGGGATAACCTTGTTTTTCAAGAAATTTCTGAATAATGGAGAAGTCCATTGGACGAGCGTGGAAGATTCGGTCTTCGGCGTCGTATATTAATAATGATTTGATGCCAGAAAGTTGGAGGAACCCTGTTGGCTTCAGTATGAGATCGCTTTTTCGTAGAAACAGTTCAGCGAACTTGGTTGTTCCCTGCAGCTGAAGGATTTTTTTCTGGAGGTTTGGTGATAGCTCCACTTCAGCTTGTGCTAATAGATGAATAAGATTCCGTAAAGTATGTTTTGCTGCTTTTGGCAGGTTGAGCTTGAATATCGTTATCTGAGCACTGGATGATGACTGGGCGCGATCCGCTATCTGACTCAGACGTGCTACCAAGGATTTGTCTGCCTCTTTAACTTCAAAGGTAACGGAGTCTTTATCCAGAGTTTGAGTAATTGGGAGTCCTCCTAGTCATTCCTTATACAGCATAACTTTTCTTTTTTGTCGTCTTTATTAATAGGTCTTTACCGTGAAGCTTGGATTTCGGAAAAGCCTAAATGCGAGTAATTCAGCTGAGCATTAACTAGCAGCTGGAGGCATATATGATGTCGTTAGACGAGGAGATGAAGGCGATAGGCGTAAAAATCAGAGAAGCGCACAGACTGGAGGCGGAGGGGAATATTTCACAAGCTGTAGAAGTATTTGATCAGATATCAAAGGGGCTACTGGAACTATCACAACGAGCGAAAGGTACGTCTCTGGCAAGTGTTCTAAAGCGGCGTGCTGGTCAATTCGCTAGCAATGCAGCAGTTCTACGCAGGCAAATTGCTGGAGCACAAGATAGACTAGTGACCCCAGAGCAGCAGGGAGTAGCAGACTTGCACCTATTACGGGGCCCCTCTGTAACTGCTCAACTTCTGAAGTCATTTCAGTCCGCTCAATATCGAATTTTAATCGCTGTACACCAGCTCAATGCAGTTGAGCTAGTAGTAGATGAAGCCGAACACAATGAATCGTCACTGAACCTTCTTGTTCTGCTCAACGAGTTACATAAGGGTGGCATCAAGATTCGAATTCTCACTACGCCACCAGTCCACCTAGCAGGCGTTTCACGATGGAGACAGGCAGATGCCTTGCGCTCGCTCAATGAGAGTGGCATTGAATTCCGACTTTGTTCTAGGTTACATTTCAATAGCGTTCTTGTAGATGACACTGCTGTTTGGCGTGGTACAGCTCCACTCACGACGCAAGGCCTTTCTGGGTTGGATGATGTGATAGAATTCTCAGTTTCTAAGTGGTTAATTTCTGTGTATATGGATCTCTTTCGCTCTCGGTGGGAGCAAAGTGATTTATCATGTATCCATTGCTCTGAAAAGACATGCCAGAAGGCTTTTCAACCTGAAGACCCTCGCCGCTCTTTTGAGCCCGGTGGGTTATCGTAGCCTTTTCGAGTCAATAGCTCCGTGTCCGATGTGTCAACATGGTGTGTAAAGGCTATTTTTACGTGTCCTCGCTCTTCAGCATATCCTAGTATTTCCTCCAAACGAGTGAGAGAGAGATGTAAAACTTCTGCGATTTTACCAGCAGTGTGTTTACCATCAGAAAGAAGTATTACAAAGATTGCGTCAACGCCAAAACGCCCCTCTAGATCCTTGCGAATCTGCGAATCTTTGTAGAGCAGCCGTTCAAGGGAGGTCACCCTAACCGGCAGCGGTTCCTTTTGGGGTTCGTACCCTACTAGAGTATCGACATCGAGTTCGAACCTCTGTAATATTTCTCTTGCTTCCGGACTACCACGGAGGGGCATACTTAGGATAATCATATTTTCTTCGAAATGTTTGTTGAATATATCTCGAAGAGAACTGAGCAAGTTACTGTATTGAGCGTCTTTCGCAACACATACTAGAAACACCAAACCTGCTTCAACAATGTAAT
>CBDVBC010000076.1:0-6798 GCA_965372125.1 Candidatus Hermodarchaeota archaeon
AGTCAATACAAGGCTTCCGTCACCCAGTTCGACCAGGGAGCGTCCGTAGTCGTTGTCGAGACCTCCAAAGGTTTCGTGCCCGAGGAGATCACCATTCAGGTCTGTGTAGACCAGCCACAGGTCCTCGCCGCCTGCTCCAAAGCTCTGAGTAGACCCTATAAGGACTAAGCCTCCTGAGCTGCGTTCTATGAGTGACCACCCTGAATCGTGGCTAGAGCCTCCGAATGTCTGCTGCCACTGTAGTGTGCCCTCTGTGCTTATGCTCACGAGCCAGAGGTCCGAGTCCCCGCTGCTGAAGCTGCTGGAGGAACCCACTGCAACGAAGCCACCGTCTACCTCGATAATCCCATAGCAAGCATCGTTCCCTGCGTCACCTAGCGCTAGATCCCAGAGGAGATGACCCGTCCCATTTGTACGAAGTATGTAAGCGTCTGCTTGGCCCTCAGCAGTAGCCATCCTCTCACCAGCAACGATGAAGCCACCGCCACTGCACTCTACGATGTCGTATCCATACTCGTAGGTTGAGCCCCCGAAGACCCGCTCCCAGAGAAGGATGCCATCCTGGTCTGTCCGCACAAGGCAGATGTCGTCATCATCGTCTGAGCCGAAGCTAGCTGAATAGCCGAGAATCGCGAACCCTCCTTCCCTACACTCGACCAGCGAACGCCCAAAATCACCCAGCACTCCACCGAAGCTCCTGTTCCACATTGGGAGCCCATCACTGTCAACCCGGAGCAGCCAAAGATCCCGGAAGCCCACGGTGTAACTTGATGAGTAACCAGCTAGTGCATAACCTCCCGCTTCACACTCAACTAGGGAATAAGTGTAATCGGAGAGGAGCCCGCCTATTGAGCGATTCCACAAGAGCTGACCATCCTCATCCGTCCTCACGAGATAGGCATCGTGGTTCCCTCCGGCTCCGTAGCTGTTCGAGGCTCCTGCCACCGTAAAGCCTCCTGTCTCCGCCTCCACCAGCGACCAGCCATAATCCCTGCCTGCCCCACCGAAGGTGTGAGACCAGAGCGGGGAGCCAGTCTGCCCCCTAATAGAGAGTAAGGGGAATCCTGTGACTGGTGCTACCAATACGAGTAGACAGAAGAGGAGCAGACGTGATGTTCGGATCAGGTGCATCAGAACACTCCCAGAATAGGTGAAGGCTACAGCCCCAGTTACTTAAAGACCACTTAAAGAATACCTAGCAGGCACACAAGAAAAAGGAAGGCACCCTAGAACGAAAAGTTATGACCTTGGCAAGTCTTAAATAACTCATACCGTGAAACCCCGACAGCATATCTTCCCTCAGGAGGATGTTTGTAAGTGACTGAAAAGAAATTTAATCCCGCGCCGCTGGGCTTGCTGGGCTTTGGCATGACAACAGTCCTGCTGAACCTCTACAATGCTCAGATAATCAACGGTAGCGCGATGGGTATGATCCTAAGTATGGGAATTTTTTACGGCGGAATTGCACAGATTATTGCGGGTATCTGGGAGATGAAGATAGGGAACACCTTTGGTGCGACTGCCTTCATTTCCTATGGGTGCTTCTGGCTCACCTTTGTCTTCATTAACTTCTTCCCCGCCATGGGTCTCATTGCACCGTTTGCCAATCCTGCCATCAAGCAGTTGGCACTGGTCCCCTACCTGTTCATCTGGGGATTGTTTACGTTCTGGATGTTCCTCGCGACGATGAAGAAGAACCGTGTTCTTCAGTTTGTCTTCTTGTCGTTGGCGGTTCTCTTCTGGCTTCTCGCCCTTGGCCACTATAGTTACTGGAACTCCTGGAACGCTACAGGTGTCGCTGACTCCTTTATCAACATCATCGCAGGATACGAAGGAATCATCTGTGGCTTCAGCGCGATTTACCTCGCAATGGCTGAAGTTCTGAACGAGACCTACGGAAAGGACGTCATGCCCATCGGCCGCATCGAATAGTAGTTTGACGACTACAAGTGGACGGGGATTCTTGCTGAAATCCCGTCCTCCCCCTCCTTTTTTCTGTGCATGGATTGGTCCAGAGGTATCAACTTCGATAGGGAAAGTTCGTCACAGTAGAATATTCAGAGATACAGATAGAATCTGATTGTTAGCTTGGTGAATTGTGTTGGTAATCAAAGTTCACAACCGACTACTTGGTGCCTGTTTCTGTTGTACCCCTCCCGGGTTTACGGAGTGATTCCTTTGCACTAGCTGATGTACTGGAAGTGTGTCTAAACGATGAATGGGACGCCTCTTTTGTACACTGTTATTACGCCGGTGAAAGCAAGTGTACCAATTATACTGAGTGTGTAGGCTCCTGAAGCTGGTAGCCAAGCTGACATTACGGTTCCGCTAGCGGGGAGTATGCCAGAGCTATAAACTGGATCACCTGTTGAATTAAATACTGCGACCACAAATATACCGGTGTTTGATGTGATTTCAGTGGATATCTGCATTTGGGAGCTGGGGAAGAAGACAGTAAATGTGTATTCATGATCAACGAGGACACCAGAGAGGTCAACTGATGCTGAGAAGACCGGAGTAGGTGCAGCGAGAACTAGGTAGACGCCTGCGCCTCCTCCGACCATTGCGACAATTAACACTATTGCAATTAGCTTTCTGCTTACCATATTGAAAACCTCCAGGGGAAGCAGATTACATTTTAGGCGCTTTATCCCTAATAATCTAGTAGAGGGGAGCGAGAGTTTGTCTAACTGGTCATTCTTGGAATTCTCCTACTAGATTTCAGAGATTAGTCTTCAGGGTTTGTAGGTATAGTTATTGAAAGGCTGCCTTGACTTTCTGTCCCAGTTGTTGTCCCAGTTCGAAGCAGCGCTTGAGGTCATCTTCTGTTGGTCTCCACTGAACATCTAGGGGATCGAGTACCTCGCCGAATTTCATTTGGTGGAGTTGCTTGGTCAAGTCGCTGGTGGCGCCGCCTCCCCAGCCATAGGATCCAAAGGCTACGCCGATTTTGTCGGTTGGGCGTAGATGTTTCAGGTAGGGCATGAAGGCGGAGGTTGGGTAGTAGGGGTCGACGTTGTAGGTCATTGCACCCACAGCGACTGCCTTTGCTTCCATCGCGCAGCCCTGTATACGGCTCAAGGGGTCTTTTTCGAGGTCGTAGATTTCGCAAGGGACGCCGGTGCTTGATACGCCTTCTCGGATCGCGTGAGCCATCTTCCTTGTGGAGCCCCAAACCGTCGAGTAGACGACTAATGCTTGGGGTTTCTCGGGGCTGCTGGACCACCGTCTGTAGATTTCAACGATTTTCCCTAAATCCTTACGCCAGATAGGACCGTGGGAGGGGGCGATGATTTTGATGGGGATATCCTTTGTCTTGTCCAGCGCTTTGAGAACCGGGCGAGCGTTCCAGCGCACAATGTAGCTATAGTAGGAACGGAGCGGCTCATACCAATCCTCGATTTGGTCAGCGAAGCGATAGGGTGTGGCAATTTGCATACCGAAGGCGTCTTGGCTAAAGAGAACCTGGTCCTCAACCAGATAGCTTACCATGGTCTCTGGCCAATGAACCATAGGTATCTGTACAAACTGGAGGGTCCGTTTCCCAATGCTCAGTGTTCCCCCATCCTCTACAATCTGGTAGGGGAAGTCTACGCCAGGAAAATTCTTGCTGAGGTATTCAGCGCCCCGCTTGGAGGTGACAATCTTTGCCTTGGGAGCGATTTCAATCAAGCGCGCATAAGAGGTGGAGTGGTCCGGTTCGGCATGCTGGCATACAAGGTAGTCGATTTTCGCGGGATCAATTATGGTTCGGATTCGGTTCAGGAGCTCCTCTGTGTGGTTGGGAGCTACGGTGTCAATGAGCGTGACTTTTTCATCAATGATTAGATAGGCGTTGTAGGTGCCACCACGCGGTGTCCAGAGGCCGTGGAAGTCTCTGAGCGTCCAGTCTATCGCGCCTGTCCAGTAGACGCCTTTAACAAGTTCAACTTTTTCTGTTGACATTCTAGGGAGTCCTCCAATAAACTCGGGGGTATCCAGCACTATTTCGAGGTGCCATATTTATCTATTCATCTTACAAATGTTCCTTGAAGGTTTTCAGGTGTTTTGCCGGAGTGATTGATAGAGTTCTACTCGTTCTTTCTTTGAGATGTGTTTGAGCTGCTCTTTGAGGACAGTCTTTTCCTCTTCGGAGAGACCTGGAATCCTGTCTAGTTCTTGGCGGATTTCCGCTTCTATTGGTGACTCCACTGTGGATGGTTCTTGTGGTTTGGGTAGTGTTTCTGAGGGCGGTTTTAGTTCTGGTGGTATTCCTGCTTCAGACCGTGTCCAAGGTTTACTGGGGGTCATTGGTTCCTGGGGTTCAGTGGGTTTTACAGGCTCTAAAGGCGCTATCGGCTCTATAGGTCCCTTGATTTCAGGTAGTAGCTCTGGCTCCTCAGACGGTTTAGGTGCCGCCTCTGTAGGGTCTGAGGGGGTGGTGGGTTGCCGGGTTAGAAAGTCCATGCGTCTTTCTTCCATCTGGCGACGCAGGTCATCGAGGAACCAGACCCTGTCCGTCCTTGGAATCTTCATCATCTCTTGGGCTAGAATTGATTTCTCTTCAGCGCCAAGGCCAGTGATTTTATCTAGTTCCAACATGATGTCTTCTTCTGAAGACCCGATTTCCTTGATTTCGGTGGTTCCATGGAGGATAGTTGGCGGGATAGAGATATCAGCGGCTTCAAAGACGCGGTGAACGCTGGTGCTTAAAGTGGTGACCCGGGGTCGGAATCGTTTCCTATCCTTAACGCTTAATTCGAATGTTCCATCGCTCTCCACTGTCTTTGCCAGTTTTCTTAGCCGCCGTACCTCCCAGGGGATTGAGTATACACGACTCCAAAGAAGCCAAACTGCTATGACAAAGATTAGAATCACTGCAAGGGCTATTCCACTATTAATCGCCAGGTTCACGATTGGGTTGTTTTCTAGGATGAGGCCCTCTTGAAGCTCAGAGGTTGAATAGCCCTCCTTTTCTGCCGTGAAGGTCACAAGGCCCTGGCTAGGAATGGAACCGGAGATTGTTACAATGTAGTAGCCTGGTCGGTCAGTATCTTCAAGAAGACTCACCGAGGTTGGGGATAAGCTTCCCGAGATGCTGACTTCGATTGATGCGTTGGTGACTCCGCAGAGGTGGTAAGTATCATTCAGAAATAGCTCGAAGCTGTAAGATTGCCCAACATAGAATACATTGCTGAGAGTGAACTCGGCCTGAGAGACAGTTGTCCAACTGAGCACCATTGGAGTTGGAATGATTGCCAAGTTAAACGAGAAGCTGACCTGCTCGTGGTGATCTAAAGTGAAGGTAAAACCTATTCCACCATCTCCGTAGAAGGTTAGCGGGAACTCGAGAATCCAATAGCCTGTTTGGCTATCATAGTTGAAGTCACCCCAAGCCGTCGAGTACTGGAATGACCCTAAGGCACCCATGGCATCAGTTAATGTAGTGTTCATATAATCGGTGAACAAGACCACAACCACTAATGTATCATAGATTGGAACCTCCCATCTACCAAGTGTCAAAGGAATGCTGGTGTTGTAGAGGATATCATCGATTTCTCCCAGCGAATACACTCCGATGAGCTCATACCCTGTTTCTCGGGGAACCAACGTAAACGAGAGAGTCTTTTCAACGTAAGCATATCGTTGCTGTATTTCATGAGTGATGAGCAGCTGATAAGTTCTGGGGCTATCATCAGCTAGGAATGAAGCAGTGTAATAACCAAGTGTTCCGTTTCCGGTTAAGAACCCGGTGTTTGTGCCCCAGGTGTAGGCTAGAGTACTGCCGTCTAAGCCGAGAGAGGTTTCTCCATCAATCAGGAATACTGTCAGCTCTACTGTGTCGCCATATTGATAAGTGATTATTGTAGAGTCAACAATTATCTCGCAGGACTTGTAATCAAGAGTGATTACAAATCCAAAGGGTTGAGACTGGAAGTTTTGTGCGGAAGCAAAAATGGTTATCTGATAGGGTCGTGCAGTCCATTCCGGCGCCGTGGTATCGAGCCAGCATTCATAGAAGCCGCTAGTAATGTTTAGGGTGAGGGTAGCGATTGTCAGCGAACCGTTATAGGCGATAATAGTAGCGCCAGAGACGATGATGCCACCAGTAGTGTTATACACGACCCGAAGATGTATCTGTGTGCCTAGGTCAGCGGTGATGGTGGTTAGGTCACCTGTGGGCACCTCTATGATTGTGTTTACTGGATGGATGAACAATGTGTAGACGAGAAGTGGAGCCGTATAGTTGGTGCCCATCGTAACCTGAATTGTGATACCATAGGAAAGCGCGTCCACATCACTGCTATTCAACAAGATGTAGTAGTATCCACTACCCAGATGGATCAGCGAAGTAGAGGGCAATCCCGCCCAAGTGCAATTGATTGACGTATCCAGTATTGGTATGCCTGTGAGGCTGCTGTTGAGATAGACTGTGATATTGACTTGATCTAGGTACCAGCACTCCATGCTGAGTTCCAGTGGTTCTACCCGGTTTAGTGTGAGGGTGTGTGATCGTATCTGGAGATCGATACTGCGCTCCTGTGTGAGGAAGTTTGGTTTACTAGCAATGAGGTTAATGCTCCACTCCTTTGCAGAAAGAAGAGAGGTGTCGATCGTGATGTTCCAACTCCCGTCGGGATTGAGGGTGGCAGTAAAGATAAGAGTAGGGTCTAGGGACCAGAGACCCGAATCGGTCTGGTTTGTATTAGTGTAGATGTCGTAATACCAGGCTGTGATGCTAAGATTCATGCCATAGTAGACGATTCCATGCTGGACCCAGTCAAGCAGCGTGATTACTTCAGTATAACGAATAGATAC
>CBDVBC010000077.1:0-6789 GCA_965372125.1 Candidatus Hermodarchaeota archaeon
TGCTGTCTTTCTTTTTCCAGAACTCACTACAATTTTCATGATTTATCCCTTCCAGCCTATTTCACGAGCAATTTCACTGAGGTAGATAGTGCGGCGTCCTATCCGTGTGAACTCGGGGAGGTCAATTCGCCGTGTGATTGTAATATTCTCGGGGGTGCCTTGATAAACACGAAGACGTTTCAGGGCTTGGCGACCGCGCGGTGTTTTCCAGGGTAACATTCCCCGAATCATACGTCTGAGTATGTAGTGGGGTTCACGCCAATGTAAAGGACCTTTCCACGGAGCGCTTCGTGTGCGAATTTTGAGCCGCTCTTTATATTCTTGGATAAGAGAGGCCCGGTTTCCAGAAAGAACCGCTTTGACGGCGTTGATGATGATAATATGTTCCCCCTGGAGAAGCTGTTTGGCAACAATGCTAGCAACCCGTCCAGCAATCTTGTTAGTGGCATCAACTACTAAGGGCTCGATTGCAGTTGGTTCCTCGTCTTTTCCAGCGATTGCGGTCTTCCTTTTCGCCATTTCAGTTTTCTCCTACATAATTAACCTAACATTTTTGCCTGAGGGGTTCTTTTCCATAAGTTCCTCAAGCGAAAAGCATTTCCCGCCAACATCCACAATTTTAGTGCGGGCCTTCGAAGAGAAGGACATAGCTGCTACCTGCAGTTTATCTTTTGCGATACCTTCTGAGAGAACTTTACCCGGAATTACCATTGTATAGCCCCTTTCATAAAAGCGCTGTAAATCCGTAATATTTACAACAGGGCGGGCTCGACGAGGTGCTTGAAGCTTTTCAAATAGAGTTCGCCAAATTCGTCCTCCGGGTGTTCTAGACTGGCGTTTGAGGGCGATTAGGAGCCGATGTCGCTGTTCATTAGTAGACTTTGTATGCAATGATTCTCACTCCCTAGATTTTCTCTTGGGCTTTGATTTAGATCTTCGGCCAGGAAACTGAGAAATTAACAGCTCTAGTCTTTTCCTGAAAACATCAAGACCCTTCTCGAAAATGGTGGCTGGAGGCAACGCGCCTGTCGATTCAAGGACAAATATGAAGCTAGTTTTATCATAATCTATAGTAATTGCGCGCCCAACGCATTCCTTGGTGCAGAGATTGCAGAGGCTGCATTCCATTTCTCTGACGACAACTGCCTTGCCGCCCTTCATTTCGAAGACTTGTTTGAAGCATACCTTTACGCATTCTTCGCAACCATCGCATTCGGCCGCATCTATTTTTACATGGGGCACCATTCTGTAAGCTACAGTGGAAACTGGTTGCCATTTTGCGTGCTCCCTTCCTAAACCTAGCCTAGCAAACGCTTCAATTACAATGCGCTGACCCTTCGCAAGTTTTGCTATTGGGATAGCATCACTGACCGGAACAATGTCAGGATCCTGAGGTTTTAGATCTCCCGTGGTGGCAATGTAACCTTCTTCGGGGGCTTCTATCTCTAAGGTGAATCCAACTTGACATAAATTGCAGCCCACACCCTTACAATCGCATTCTCCGGGTAGGATATAACGATCAAGATTGGTGCGTAAAGGCACTAAACTGAGGCGATGGGCGATAGTTTCATCAAAGAGAGGACTTTGATTCTCCAAGATTACTACCTCGTGAATTGCCATAACTGGTGTTTCAGAAAGAATGAAGCGACGTAAGGAGTTCATAAACCCAGGATTCACATCTTGAATATGTAGAATAATCGTATCCTCAGTTTTCTCTAGTAGTGTTACCTTCAAGATTACACTTCCCCGCCTCACACAACACATTTACTCCTTATACTCGACGACCTCTACGCCCTCCAGGACGACGTGTACCATCATGAGGCATTGGGGTTACTTCTTCAATCCGTCCAATACGAAGGCCCGCCCGTGCTAACGCACGAATGGCTGCTTGAGCTCCTGGCCCTGGTGTTTTGGGACCATGCCCTCCAGGAGCACGTACTCTAATATTGATTCGTGTAATGTTTCGATCCATAGCAGTGCGAGCAGCCCGAAAAGCGGCCTGCATAGCTGCATAAGGTGAACTTTCATCACGATCAGCCCGAACAATCATTCCACCAGAGGCACGGGCTATCGTTTCCGCCCCGGTTAAATCGGTGATATGAACGATTGTGTCGTTATAAGAACTGAAAATATGAGCTACGCCCCATTTCTCCTTACTTTCTATTGGCGTAGGAGTTCGTACCCTTCGACCACCTCTAGAACCCTCTCGCCGTGATGTTCTAGGCGCACTTCGTCTTGCTGGTTTCTCAGTTTCAGTGGGTTTGGGTTCTGGTTTTTCCTCGGGTGATTCGGATGACTCGGTTGAGGGGGATGCTGATGCTGCGTCCTCTTCTTCATCAGACTTTTCATCAGATACTAGATTTGGGTTTTCCTCAGACATCTTCCATTCAACCTCGCTTTTCCTTAGGTTTTTCCGTTCGAGATTGTCTTGTTGGTTTAGGAGATGGTGCTGGTTCCACTTCCTCACCCTTGGGGCGTTCAGGATGGTTTGCCATGAGATATGGGCTAGCTGTTGAATATTCTAGAGATTGTTCCTGCCCCTTTTGAAGGAGCATTCCTGGCGATGAGACACGATGATTATCTAGCATAATATGCCGATGTGTAACAAGCTGACGAGCGTGATGTAGGGATTTTGCTAGCCCCTGACGGAATACCTGAGTCTGGAGCCGCCTTTCTAAAACATCTCGGATTGTGAGGTTAAGCACATCATCTAAAGTCGAGTGTTCCTTCAGTAAAGACAAGCGTTGTAGACGCCCTAAGAGTTGGGTTTCCTGAAGCCCACGACGATCAAACGGCATTGCAAGAACATCGCGTGCTATCCCTCGAAATCGAGCTAATGATGCACGATGCCGCCATAATTCACGCTTATTCCGTAAGGCGTATTCACCTACGAAATTTAGCTCCTCTGCGAGGCGCGTCTTCTGCCAAGGATGCCCAGGTGATTCGTACTTCTTTTTTGGCTTTCGTATCCCACCCATTATTCCTCACCTCAACCTCGTCGTTTACGTGTCACACCCACTGTTCGTCCCTTTCGACCTGTACATCGGGTCCGTTGTCCCCGAACCTTTAAGCCAAGCCCGTGACGTATACCACGCCAACACTTAGTTTTCATGAGGTAGTCAATATCCAGCTTCAGCTGAAAGTCTAAATCAGCACCAATTATGTGCTTGTCTAGACCGGTTGCCATATCCTTGCGGCGGTTCACCATCCAGTTCGGAATCCCAAACTTCTGGGGTTCCTTTATGATCTCCTCAAGTTTCGCGATATCCTCATCAGTGATGAAGCCTGCCCGTTGATCAGGATTCAATTTTGCAGTCTTGACCAAGATAAAGGATAGGCGTTGACCTACACCCTTTACAGCGCTGAGCGCCTTGCCTAGTTTCGCGGTTCCATCAATGTCTGTGCGTGCAACCCTTACAATGTGGCGAAATGATGATGACACTTTAGCACCTCGTGAACTAAGATAGCATCAGCTCTAAGGCTATCCAGCAGGAAGGGGATACAACAGCCTCTTTTAAGTTTGTTGATGTATTGATGCCTAGAGTTTTGAGGATAAGCGTGACACTTTGACACGAGAAGATATGCCACGAGATTTACGAGCAAATCCTTAAAAGGATAAAAACGAGGGTGAAGACAATACAAGCCGCGGTAGCCAAGCGGTTACGGCGCTGGCTTGGAACCGAATCCACTTCTGGACCGAAAAGCCAGTGACCTCTGGTCTCAAGAGTTCGAATCTCTTCCGCGGCGCCACTCTAATTTTTTCTACTCCAAAAATTGGAGCAATGTAATTCTCAGGACTTTTGCCAGGATTTCGGATACACTCCGGGAGCCATAATGACTCTGCTAATGTCTACTACAATTCCAGATTTAGCGTCTGTAATCACTTCAGCGGATTGTTGAGCAACGCCGGTAGCGACAAGCTCGCCTTTTAACGTCATTATTGCTACAATGTCGTCGCGTTTGATATCTGAGTGAAGCTGGAGTACACCGGCAGCAGCTAAATTTGCTCCATGGCATAACGCGCTTACCGCTGAGTCACGGATTATTATTTTGGGCAAGTGACGCACCCCATTTTCGAGTGGCCGCAAGTAGCGGCTTAGCAGCCGCGAATCACCATCCTCCTTCCAAAAGTAGTAAGCATCGATTAGATCGTGGAGGGTGGCGAGTTTCTCGTCCTCCCGAAAAGGGCCGGAGCGGCTTCGTCGAAGCTCAGCCATATTTGCACCGCATCCGAGAACCTCACCGCAGTCATATACGAGTTTTCTAATGTAGGTACCAGCCTCGCAGCCTGTTCGAAACAGGACATTCTGTCCCTCTATCTCCAGTATGTCTAGATAGTAGATTTTTCGGATGCGGAGCCTGCGCTTTACTGAAGAGCGGAGTGGAGGACGCTGATAGATTGGGCCGACAAACTCAGCACAGGCTGCTCGTATTTTTTCTTCTTCTATCTCTTTGTGCAGACGCATAATGCAAATATATTCTTTACCAGCAGTTAACAAAGACTTGGCGATTTTTGTACCATTTTCTAGCATCACTGGTAAGCAACCTGTAACTTTCGGATCGAGTGTACCTGAATGCCCTGCCCTGTCTACACCTAGAATTCGCTTTACCCAAGATACTACTTCATGGCTAGTTGGTCCTGGTGGCTTGTCTATGTTGATGATGCCGCTTTTCAGTAAATCTTGAAGGCTGCGGTCCTGTGGGGCGATGCCGTAGGCTGGGTTCGTAGTGTCCTCAGCGCGTGATACTAGTTTTCTTTCCTTATCAGCGGGTAGCCGCGGTCTTGTCACAGCTGAAAACCTCACAGCCCCCAATGGGGGATGGCGCTACTTCTCTCCCTTCATGAACTTCTCAAGTTTAGCAGCTGTAATCGCTTTAGTGACAGCTTTGTCATCAGCGCCAGACTCGATTTCAACTTTGTGTTCTGTGGGTGTGATGTGATCTACGTTAGCTCGTCGGCGACGAACTCCAGAAATTTTTTGCGGCCCAGTGACTAGCACGAAGTTCTTATCAATTCGTTCAACTACAACACACGGTCTATCCTTTTCACGACCGTGCGTCTTAACAACGACTCTACCAATTATGTTAACACTCATATCATCAACCTCCGCCGCTTGAGCGTCAGCATTCGCGTTGCCGCGAGAGCGTCATCCTATTATCTTCGAGGAGGATTAGCAGTTGGCATTCAACACTATCCAATTAATAAGTGTTAACATAGAACTATGGTTGTTGAGAAGAGGCAAGTTGGGTACCTATTGGACTCCTTGCTTCAGCTTGTTTTTGTAGAGGAGCTGCGAAGGTAAATCTTCACTGCTTCAACACAAATATCGACAACTCCCTTTGCGTCCCATTGAATAGTGTTGAGAACTAGATCAAAGAGCCGGATTGCCCCCACATCTAAACCATAAAAATTCTGGAATCGTTGTCTTTGGCTTTCTTCTCGAGCCAGTGTTTCCTTCAGCACATCCTCGTATGAGCGCTGCTCCCGCTCTGCAATCCTAAGGACCCGTACTTCAAATGGAGCATGTAAGTAGATCTTAAGGTTCGCTAGGTCTCGCGCGACCCAGCCAGAAATATACGCATCAATAACGACGTTTCCCTGGGTAGCTTCATGTCTGGTTCGGTCATCGATGGCGCGGTCGATTTCAGGGTCTTTTTCTGCTATTACGCTAAACTCGGCTAGTGTTTTATTGCGTTCTTTTGCCAGTCGCCGGAAAATCATCCCTGCTGAAACATATCGTAAATCGAAGGCTTCTGCCAATGCTTTAGCGACAGTGGATTTACCGGCGCCGTGTTCTCCGCTGACAGCGATTGTGAGAGTCGTAAACACACCTCCACAAATCTAACTAGGGTAACTGGGTTTATGTTGGAGTCATTGATGTACCTAGGATTCGCTGCCAAACCATATTCGCCAAGAGACTGCACAGCATGTACCAGATCATATAGAGAAGCCCCTGTGCTCCCAGAGGAATACCATAAAGAGGGTACTGATGACCGAGTCCTAACCCTATTGGGCCCAGTATTTGTCCAAAGTTTAGGGGACTAATAATTACTGCCCCGGGCACCGCGCTAGGAGCAAATGTTATCACGTCGACAAAAATTCCATTCATAATAGTAAAGATTAGTATGAAGGGAAGCATTGTGATTAGCATCGGCATAAAACTCTGTTTGCCTATATCACCTTGGAGTTTCGTGATATAGCGTTCTCTCCGCTTTACTTTTAGCAATAGCTTTCGCTTCACCCGTTCATCGGCAGTTTTTCCGGCTTCGCGTTTCATCTCTTGCCATTTACTAACTTCAGCCTTGGCTCGTTTAAGGCGATCATAGTCAATGAACCGTTTATTGACCATATTAGTGATGAAGGCCATCGTTACACTAACCAGTAGAACTGTTAACGCAGACCACGGCACAGTTGCGAATGGCCCCATTAGCGTTCGGAGAATAATGGCGATATCAATCAAGGGATTTTGCATGAATATCACACCTTCAACAGCAGTTCAGCAAATGTTCCTGCTGCTTCTTCTGCCTTTCCTTCTTTATTCCTGATAATCCTAACTGTAGCACCACAAAGTGTCCCTACGGTTACTGCTGCCGCCCGACACATTTGCTGGTGGTCTGTTATTCCCTTTGGATCTTGCTCGTCTCGACTTCGGGTCTTATCCTTCTCTCTTCGGCCTGCGATTTTCTGAGGATTCGCTTCAATCAATACTAATGAAGAAGGACGGAGCGCTTCCACAACCCATCTGGGTAATCCGATTAAGAATCCTTCCGGGGTCAGAATAAGTGTGT
>CBDVBC010000078.1:0-6782 GCA_965372125.1 Candidatus Hermodarchaeota archaeon
GTGAGGCCCGGCTCTTACATAAGCTTTGAAAATGCAGGCAAGAGTGTAACCGTGATTCATTGAATAAAGATAGAGTTGTTCGCATATCATATCAGATGAATCGGTACTCGCTGCCCATTCTGCGCTGTATTCTGCGTATTTTTGATTCCAGAACATAATTAATTCAGGATTGTTGGAGGCAATGTAATCGTCCGTCAAACCAAAGTGGGCAATTGTCGGATCATTAAGGCCATAGCCATCAATAGTCCGCCAGCCTGCGTAGAAGGGCAATCTGCCCGCCTCCGTGGCCAACATCGTATATCCTCTATCATTGTATTTGTGGAGCACTACTCCAACTTGGAGGGCATCAGGCATCTCGCCCCACGGTAAAGAAACATAACGTGTAACTACTGGATGAACTAATGACCCGACTAATAGAGTGACAAGTACAAGCTTAGTTAGAGAGTGACGATTGGGATTAGAAAGTTTTGTGGTGAGGTTCTTAGGAAGTTCCGGGAGCAGACGATTAACCGCTAGGGCAAATGAAATTACTAGAATGGGTAATAGGGGAATCTGAAAGCGGAATTCGATGTTCTGAAGTTGATGAATGGCAAGGTATGCTATAGCATACAATGCGGCTGGAATTGATAAGAGTATAATTTCACGGCGTTCAATGCGATTAACCAATAGAAGCCAAAGACTGACAAAAATCACTGGAACGATGTTCAAAACGAGAAATCCGGCTATCATCGCTATTGAACTAGGATAGATAAGCATGTTTCCACTTTTTACGTAAAGAGGGTTAGGAAAGGGATATCCGAAGTATAGGGTTGACCAGGCGTAGAAGGCGATAATGGATAGGATGTAGGGAAGAGCAGTAGCTGTGAGAAACCGACTTCGATTGATGTCCCGTCTAATCCAGAGAATAACGATGAAGGTTGATACTGTGACCAAAGCACCCTCAACTCTAGCTAGGGAAAGTAATATTCCTACAATGTATAGCGCATAAAAGGGGACAAAACTCGCGTCTGTGAAAGATGGGTGCTTGATAATCCAGACACTCAGACCGAAGAGTATCACCATAAGCAGAGAGAATAGAATAGCATCAAAGCCCATAAGGGCGAGGGCGACAATTTGACTGCAGGCAAGAACAACACAGGATATCAAAGCTGGGGCTTTAGGGAGTGCAAGAACTCGCCGTTCAATAAAATACACAGTAAAAATTAATGCTATAGCTTGAGTAAAACCAATAGCTTGAGAAGCTGGAATAGGGGAAAGCCCGATCCTAATTAAGAAGGCAAGGAGCACCGTCATCAACATTGAGGTGCAACCCCACACCGGCTCACCTCCAGGATTATATACGACTCCATAGCCATTGGCGATGTTTTGTGCATAGCGCAACATTATGTATGCGTCTTCTGAGGTCCAACAGGGAAAAACCATAGTTAAAATGACGTAGAAGCCAATCGGTAACAGTACCCATAACCAATCTTTTCCTCCAAAATTGGTTATTGCTTTAGCCCCACTTTCTTTATGTGTTCTATCCCCTTTCGATGTCACAATGTCAACAACGTATCTTAAAGACTATTAAAGTTGACGGGGGAGTACTACTCCATTTGCTCTAAGAATTGGTCCTTAAACAGGTTTGAGCTGATTTCCAGATGCTGCTTAACCTCCCCATTAACTGTGTACATCAATGGCTAGATTATGAAGAACCAACTAGACTTCTTCGATAGACTTATTTCTTAAGCGAGTGACAGATTGTTAATCAGAGTATATTAGAGGCATACTGATGTTATCAGCGAGTGACAAGATTATCTTCGGGAAGGGCGACCTTGAAGGTCACCGGTTCCACCTCCGTAAAGAGAAGGAAGGTGGAGTCTTAGTCATTGATGCTTCGCGGCTTTTATTCCTGAATGAAACAGGGTACTACTACACTGTGGCCGCCCTCCGGGGGGATTCTGAGGAGGAGGTCATCGAACTAATCCAAAAGAAATACCGGAGAACCAAGGTTGAAGAGATACGCGCTCATTACAAGGAGTTGAAAGAGAAGATACTCTCCTTTGTTGCGGAACCTGATGTTTCTCCTATTGAAACCTTCGGTTTCGGTGAAGTAGAGCCTTTCTCCCACGAGCCCTCTGCTCCCTATCGCGTAGATCTTGCCATCACCTACCGCTGTAACAACACCTGTTCTCACTGCTATGTACCATCCGAACGACGAGAATGGGATGCCAACCGTGAACTCGACACCGAATCGTGGAAACAGATACTAGACAAACTGCTTGACCAAGCTGTTCCCCATGTTACCTTCACTGGGGGCGAAGCCACCCTCCGGGATGACCTCGTTGAATTGGTACGCTATAGCGAAGATATTGGCATCATCGCGGGTCTTATTACAAACGGATGCCGCCTAACTCAACAACTCGTAGATAATCTAGTGGACGCGGGGCTAGACTATGTGCAAATCACACTAGAATCACATCTACCTAAAATTCATGACAAGATGGTTGGAGTGAAGGGTGCCTGGAAGGAAACTGTTGCTGGTCTTGAGCGTTTTATAGCAACTGATATCTTTACACTCACCAACACTACACTAACTCAGCTCAACCGACCTACCATATTGGACACGATTAAATTCCTTGCAGAGAAGGGGCAAACCCACTTTGCCATGAACGGCCTCATCTATTCTGGTAGCGGTCTTGATGTTGTAGACGAATACGCTATCACTGAGGACGATCTCAATGATATCATAACAGAAGTCCTTGTCGAAGCCAGTGAAAATAACCTTCGTTTTATCTGGTATTCGCCAACTCAATACTGTTATTTCGATCCGACAGACTACGGGCTAGGTCCACGTCGATGTAGCGCAGCTTTCTCTAGCCTCGCAATCGAACCAAATGGGGACGTGCTCCCCTGCCAGAGTTACTTCGAAGTCATGGGTAACATCCTCAAAGACTCGTGGAAAAGCATCTGGAACCACCGGATAGCTAAGGCCTTGCGGAGTCATAAAACACTAGACAAGGAGTGCCAGACCTGTAAGTTACTGAAAACCTGCGGCGGCGGCTGCCCTCTCTTCTCGCAATATAAGCAGGTACGCTGCCATCATAGTATCGGCAGCTAACACATTACTCTGACTATTTTGTGTTCACAAATTCTTTCTAATGCTCTGCCGTGTACTAACATATGAGATGTGTTACTTGATGCAACCTTACTCTCCAAACTTCCTAAGTGACCAAGCTCAGCGTACTCAAGCTACTCGCCGGTTCTTCTACAATCAAGTCCGTTGGAGTGCTGCACCTCTTGCCTTGGATCTTGGATGCGGTACTGGAGCCATCACGCCAGAACTTGCAGCTAGTATTCCCCACGCTATTGCAATTGGCATTGATATTGATCCCGCGCTCCTCTCATCGGCTATCCAAAGCACCAAAGCTCACCCTGCAGTTCATTATCTGCTCGCTGACGCAACGGCACTGCCTTTCCGCTCCAACCTCTTCTCCTTCACTCTGGATCACTTCACCCTTATGTGGATTCAACGCTATCAACACGCTTTAGAGGAGGCTTATCGCGTCCTTCACACAAGCGGGATGTTTGCGTCAATCGAACCAGACTATGCTGGCCGCATCGAAGCACCGCTGATACAATCGAACACCTCGCCCCCGATTCCTCCAATCATCAAATTCCTTCTCAATGTTGGAGCCCACCCTTACCTTGGAAGCCAACTCCCCCAAGCTCTTGACCAAGCGGGGTATAAAGGAATACGTTTCGGCGTCCTCGCTTGGGAATACAGCAAACAAGCTGCCCAACAAGAAATTCGTGGAGAAGCTACTCTACTCAAAGCCCACAAGCTACCTTGGGCGCCACCACACTTCACCTTCACTCCTCTACTCTGGGTTCTCGGGAACCGATCTTAACCCCAAACGAGATGCTCACTTCCCAAACATGCTCAGAGAATGCGCTGGCAAATCAATCCATTCTAAAGTGAACTGATTAAATAAAAAAGAGGGAGAGGTGTTAGTACACCCCCTAGTTAGAATGGTGTGTAATCAACCAGAGTTGGGAAGTACAAGAGGACTGGGATTTCGATGAGAACGTAGATGATGAGGCACAGAATACCGATGACCATCGCTCCTCCGAATCCGACATCAAAGAAATGCATGAAGAGCGGAAGATACACAATAATCGTGATCAACGCAGCGCCGACAAGTGAAATCAGATTGATAGTTTCGGGGGCAAATGGTAAACCTAACATGGGGAGCCCGACTTCGAATGCCCAGTGAAGAATTGCGCTGAGTAGAGAACCAACGAAGGCCACGATGATAGCATCAGTGAATTTGGCGTTGATACCTGCGATGATACGGCCAGTGATATAGAAGACAACAGTAAGAATAACCCATTTGACAAAGAAGATGATGATTGTTCCCATAAGTGCTGGGGGTATTAATAGAATAGACATAACAGAGTCTCCTGTGGGGGATTTACCTAGAACTAGTTGGGTGGAACACACGAATAAAGCTTACCCTAGGCTCTTCTACAATAGGTTAAACATGCGATTTAGATGTGAAGTACACGCTTCCTCGATGTTCTTCACACGAATTACGCCGAAGTTTGTGTAAGTAACTCTTGGATTACTTCTCGAAGTGGTTCACCAAAGATAGGTAAATTTTCAGCGAAGATATGTAACGGAGAATTAACCTTCCAAGCTTGTTCTTTATTGGGAGGTATCAAAATCAGCGGCTCGTAGCGGTCATAGGTCTTAACCTTTAGTACCTCTAGTAGGTGGTTGACATGATTTCGGTGCGCTGCCTCCCATACCTGAATCTCTCCATGATAGCGAACAGGCTGCCCCAAAAGAGAATCGATCAGACGATATACCTTTTGAGAAATCGATCGAGTACTCACGAAATAGGGAATCTGGAGCGGGGTTAAGAGGCGGCGAAAATCCTCAAAGGCAAAACGATTTGAATGAAAAGCATGGAACACCCGAAGAGTAAGAGCAAGACGGAGTGGTTCCTCAAGGTCGAGGTGTGCACCAAGCCCAGGCTCATGATGTGGGGTGTGAAGGAAAAGAGGGGGCGCATTCCACCCCAGACCAAGACGGGCATTGATGCGTCGAAGGCGCGAACGAAGTATCCGGCTAGCCAGATTCAGCGCCGCATCAAAAGGTGTCCAGCCACGAGACAGCCCACGACGGTCTCCCCGATAGCTTACCCAGCGCCCTCGAGCACGTCCAATCCCTGAGTGGGTTGCACCACTAGGTGCTAGTATATCTCGATGGGCTTTGTGGAACACGCCAGCCATCTGTGCTTCACAGGTTCGGAGAAGACTCTGCTCCTGTCGGAAAGTGGAGCTTGTTTTGTGACTGAAAACATAGATTCGGTCTAGCTGTAACGAGAGAAGGCGGCTGACCGAACTAGGCTTGAGGTGCTTGGCAAGGCTGACTGTTGCGTGAAGCAAACCAAGATAGTTGGCAACACAATGCCGCCTAAACAGCACCACCTTTTCCTTTTCTGTTAGCAGTTTCAGGTCTTTAGCAACCCTCGGTTTAGGCTCCTTGGGCGATTGGTTGCGACGAAAAACAACACGAACCCCCCTCTCTGTTAGTATCCTTCTGCTTTCCCTGTCCAGCTGCCCAGCAGACAAGCTAAGGTAGCCAACCTCCTCAAGAGAGTACTCCTCAAGAAGACCCCCACCGCGGTATTCGACAACAAGCCGATTAGAGGTCACCGTCACCACCGCAGCACCAGAAGTCAAGAAGAGAGCAACCTTCTCCCGTGACTGAGCAGAAACAGGAGCTCGGAGATCCCTTGATAACGTACCAGTTATGCCACGCACCCTTTCCTGGAGTAGATCGAGGAAACCTACTTGGGAGTGCGTGCGCCCTTGAGTAGTTTTTCGGTAGATTGTGCCACAGCGATTGCACCGTGCTATCTTCCACACTCTTGGTGGGCCATCCAGGAGACCTGTGCAACCTCGCCTTACACACTGCATCTTTTCAAACCCGCCTTGGTCCGGGCTAGAGCTACTCAGTACTTTGAGTTGGGCGTGGGAAATTTTGTGCCTTGCTTTTGAGATGAAGTGGTTACAGCAGTGGAGGTTGGGGCTTGTTTGGCGACGCCCAGCCCGCCTTTCCTCAACCAGGGATTCCTTCACTGCTGCGACATGGAACCAGACTGCACACAGCAGAGAATCGGGGCTGAAGAAGGCGCACTCACTACAAGTTCGTCGGTAACGCGGAGCCAGTATCGGCTCGCCACCCATTGGTTGAAATACACGCACCAGCTGTGGGCGGTGGGGTCCTTCAAGTAGACGTGTCAAAGCTGTTGCTGAGCGAATCGTTCTTAGCTGCTCCCAAGCCTTGACGCCTAATTCTTTAACAGTCTTCACCTGTGTTGGTGTGAGCTGCTCTGACCCAAGGTAGTCACAAAAAATCTTGTAGACCATAATAAGTGCTAGGTCGAGACTCGTGGCCACCTTTGCATAATGGAAAGAAACCTCTGGAGCTAGCTTCCTTTGACCAGCTCTATTCTCACTAAGAACTAACACATCGTAAATGTGATTCAAAACCTTCTGGAGTGCCACAACGAAGGACTGCCGTTGCCCCGCCTCAGGGTAGAGATTGGGTCGGAGGGCTGTGAAGGATTCAGGGTAGATTCTGTGGGCGTGCTCTTCGATAAACCGAGCAACCTCCAAGTCAATAGAAGCAATTGCGAATAATCCAAGGTAGAACCAGTCTGGAACCTCGGAGGATCCTCCCTCCCCTGGAATCATTTCCAGTAACTTAGCAAACGCTATCTCCAAATCCT
>CBDVBC010000079.1:0-6773 GCA_965372125.1 Candidatus Hermodarchaeota archaeon
AGTGGAGGAGCCTGTGCTGCTCATTATCTTAGATAAGAGTGGGATTAGCCTTTACTCGAAGCCATTTCAAACCAAGGGGCTACCTGATGAACATTTGCTTGGTGGCTTCCTGAAAGCCATCGAGAGCTTCAGTAAGGATGCCTTTTCGGTCTCGGGGTCTTTAGAACGGATAAAGCATCATGACTACATGCTGCTGGTCAAGACGCTTGCACCCTTGACATTCTGTTATGTCTTCAAGGGACAATCATACGGGGCACAACAGAAGCTCGATGCTTTTATTGACTCTTTACAGGCATCAGAGAAGGAATGGCAGGCACTGGTTGCCTTCTCAGGTAGTGGAGCAATACCTCGTAAGGCCGGCATTGACGCTTTAGCTACTGGTATTTTTCCCTCCCTAGCAACTGATTCTAAACCACCATAGAACACAGATGAACGCTAGCGAAACGACTTGAATGGTATTACCCATCCCTAATAGGGTGAAAAAATAAGGATATTATGAAGGGAGGGGTATCTCTTTCAGAATGTTTAGTTTTCCAATCTTTGACAGTGCAATTAGCGGAGACGAGTTTGAAACCACTTTCATAGCAGTTTCTCCAGCGTCTTTATATCCTCCTCTAAGTCCTCTGCATCATATTGAAGGGGAATACCCTTGGATGCCAGAACCTCCACCATTTCCCATTGACTTACTCCAGCGATTTCTGATGCTTTACCTAAGCTGACCTTCCCCTCCCGGTATAGTTCGATGGCGAAATAGAGCTTGACGAGCCGAGGCAATTCCTTCACTCTTACTCCTAGAATTCTCGCCAGCTCCTGAGGCTTCGAAATGGTAAACTTATCCATAACTTCACTCTCATTTTCCCTTCGTATTCATGGCTTAAGACCTTTACTCAAAAAACATAGGGGGTATACCGAAACTAAATGCTGGACAGCCGATGCTGGAGAAGCCGGAAAGGAATGCTACTACTAGGGGTTGCTAGTTCAAGTGAATTGTCTGGGTTATCCTCGGACTCCTGCGACGCAGTTGCTTGTCTCGTAGCTGGCGAACATCTGTTTGAACGCCTTGGTGCCTTTTATGGTTGCGAGGTCGTGCTGCTTCATGAAGGAGGTGAGCCGGGTCATCTCTACCTTGGTCATCCTGATTCGACTGGACCTTACAGCTGCTTCTGGGTTCTTTGCTAGCTGGGCTTTAAATTCAGGGTCTCTCAGGGCCCTCATGAGAACCCTCTCGATCTTTGACATAGAAGCCCTTGTGGGTCTAGGTCTTGGAGTCTTGCTAATCTTTGGCATAGGGAACACACCTCTAGGGTGGGTATTTCAAGTAAAGATCTATTCAAAGGAGGTTGAAATACCTTCCTATGCTTTGCATGGTAGCTAGATTCTTAGGTGTGTGAAGTCTTTTGAGATATTGGGCAAAGACCAAGATGTCTTTAATCCCAGTAGGGGCTCAGAAATTCGATATCTTTGAAGTCATCGACGATAAGGTCCTAAACGAGGATGTATGTCTACCTAAATTATTCCTGTTAGAAGAATGACTCTACTTCAGTGATTTCGTCCTCTGATAATCCATAGATTGTATAGACAATTTGGTTTGCTTTGGCTTCGGTTTTCTCTATTTCTTCTTCTAAGCGATGCTTTTCACATATCACTTTCATAATCTTGTTCTTCTCTCTATACAGTTCTAGTAGCCTGTCTACACACTCCACCAGTTCATCGTGTAGCTTTCTCTTCGAGGGATCACGAGTGGGTAATCCCTTAATTGGTAATCCTAAAAGGTATGTTTGTCTAAGGTGTGGAAAAGTTGTTTTATACCTTTCACCGAATTTACCATAATTGTAGAACCCAAGAAGCCTAGAGTTTAGAAGGCCCGTTAAATATTTCAGGTTAACTCTGGGGCTCTTTTTTGTAAATATGTAAATGACTTGGATAACATAGTAGCCACTATCATCATATGTGGCACGTATTCCCGTCCCTGTCTTCCGAACTAGGATTTTTTCAGCGCTGTAGAGTTGGGGGCTTTTATAATCAATATTTTCCTCTCCAAGCTTCAGGTATCTGTGCCCAAGAATAGCATATCTATCGATATTCTCGCCAACAAGAAATGGGACATAGCCCCGCTTATGGGTTTCAGAAACTAGCGGGCTTCGTTTACCAATTTCTACTCCTCTAGCATTGTCAACCAAGTCACCAAACAACACCGACTCCTTTTCCATTTTTCTAATAATCTTATTCAGTGTATTGGTCAGGTAGATGGTGAAAAGATGCCCCTCCTCCATTAAGAAGCGCTTCTGTGGAACTCTGTAATGTCTTAGAACACCCTGTCTTAGATCTTTGACTTCTACCTTGATATCGATGCGACTGTCTGCCCGCTGCTTCGGATTAGATTCCTTTCGCAAGATAGCGATTAGAGCTGGCATAGTTACACCCTCAAAGATACCCTCACCTACATCGCAAATCTCGATAATACTACAATTATCTAGGAGGAATTTCCTAAAGGGTTCATAGTCATGATTCATTAGGAACCTGCTAGGCATGATGAAGCCAAGTATCCCGCCCGGCTTCAATACCTCGATTCCCCTCTCGACAAAACCATTGAACAAATCATACTGTTTCTTCATTGAAACGAAGTTGTCTCGGAAATATCTCTTCTCCGTTTTATCCAAGAACTTTGACTGAATCCAGGGGGGATTTGCCACAACAATATCAAAACCTCCCTCGCTAAATACCCCTTTGAACTCGTCCTCCCAATTGAAGGGAAGTAGCTTTGAGGGTTTTTGGAAATACCTTATCAGTTCCTCCTCTGCTCCCGAAACCAAAGAGTTGCCTATCCTAATAGTATCTTCCAAGATAAGGGGAAGTTTTTCGCCTTTTCTTAGAGCTCGAAGCATCAGATTTACTGAGGCAATCTCACAAGCAGGTGGGTCAAGGTCCACGCCAAAGAGATTTTCCTCAAGAATTCTTTTTTCATACCCTTCAATCCTGTTTAGGCGTCTAGATTCAAGATCCCAAGCTGCTTGTCGGTCACCGCTCGACCTAAGTTTTTGGATTCTTTTCCGGATTCCATCATTAATTTCTTCTACTTTCCTATTATATTTCAAGTAATATATCAAAAAGTGGTCAAAGGCTTTGATTAAGAAAGAACCAGAACCGCAAGCCGAATCCAGAACTCTGATATTAGCAATTTTCTGGAATTCACTTTGAGCCTCTTCGTATTGTCTTTCATTAAATAGCTCTTCTACTTTTTTCCACAATGAACCGAGTTGGACTCCCAATGTTTTACTAATGATGTATTCGACGATGTAAGTAGGTGTATAATAGATACCACCTGCTTTTCGTATTCGCTGATCCAACATCAGTACAAGTTCGCCATTCGGCTTCCGGTCAAGTTTGTGTGCCAGATAACTTTCGTAGGTATTACCAAGAATATCAGAAGTGAATTTCCTGAAGCTCTGTTGATATAATGCTTCAATAATCTCACCTAATACTTTAGTGTCAACTTTTGCAAATACCCTGTCAAACTTGTCATCCTTTTCGAAAATTTTACTATCAAGTATTTTATCGATTCCAAGAAAGAGATCACTCAGGATTTGTGACAAATCAGAATACGTTCGAGTCCTTAGCCAGTGGCCGTGTGCTGATTTCAGCAGGTCGGGATCGTCTAACACCCAGTTATCTTCAGCAAAGCGGATGATGATTAGTCTGTCCAACAGTCGTTGCACATAACGTTTGACTTCGGTAAGTGTTAAGCCCGGAACGTTCTTGTCAATGTTTCTTGCGAGTTTTATTCGCCAGTCGTTTAGTAGTCTCAGAAAGGCTAGATCTATGTTCGGACGTTCAATCCTTTCTTCGATTTTGTTGATGGTTCCGTTCTCGACGTTATGTCTGCTGAGAAGGATGATGTCTTGAATGCGTTCCAGATACTCGTGGGGGCTCTCGATGCTCAGAAGAACTTGCCCAGTCTTTGCGTTGAATAATCGAAATTTCTCAAAATTAGTCAAAACAGCCCATTTTACCCCTACTGACATCCCCGCATAATTCAGAACCTGCCGTTCTTCTTCAGTCCAATCCGCGTGGATTTTAAGACCCTCTAATGTGGTTTGAACACCCCGATCATCCCTTGATGGTATCCCTCCAAATCTTTTCGCTTCAACAAAAATAACTGGGGTACCCCGAATTTTTAGTGTAATGTCAACATACCCTGCTCCACGAACAGACATTTCAGCATCGTATTCACGTGAATCTTGAACGCTCCATCCTAGAATCTCAAATAGGGGATTGATGAAGTCCTTGCGGACATTAGCCTCGCTCAACTGCTCAAACTCTTTTATCCCCTTTTGTATTCTGAATTTATTATATCTCTCGATTAAATGTTCGAAGCCCCTGGTGATGTCTCCGACATTATCGAGGGTCAATTATCAAATCTCCACATAAAATGGCTAATGTTATGTTGACACTAACTTCGGCGGCGTAATTGCAGATGACCTGGCAAGGCATAATAGCCAGCGGAACTATCACTCAGAGGTTTGCTCAAAGAGGATTGAAATATCTTCCTATGCTTTGTACTAGTAGTGAGATTTTTACGTGTGTGAACTCATTGAATTATTGGTGTGTGGCTTGTTGACTAAGTCTATTGAGGAGATTCGTAAGCTGGTTGTTCCAGTTTTACAAAGGCATAGAGTATGCCGTGCTTCACTTTTCGGATCTGTTGCGCGGGGTGATGCAGGGAGCGAAAGCGATGTGGACTTGTTGGTGGAGTTTGAGGGCGAGAGAAGTCTACTGGACCTAGTAGCCCTCAAGATGGACCTTGAAGAGGTTTTAGGCAAGACTGTGGATGTTTCCACTTACAATAGCCTTCATCCTGCTCTTCAGGAAACGGTTCTCCAAGAAATGGTGACTATTCTATGAAGAATCCGCGTTTCTTCCTAGAACATATTATGGAGAGTATAAAACGGATAGAAGCGTATATTCAGAAGACTACTAAAGACGAGTTTCAAGATGCTGTCCAGGTTCAGGATGCTGTTATTCGTCGGTTAGAGATAATTGGGGAGGCGATTAAGAGCGTTCCTACCGCATTTAGAAAGCGATACCCTGATGTTCCCTGGAAGCATATTGCGGGTCTAAGGGATGTTCTCATACATGCTTACTTTCAAGTTGATCTCGACCTAGTTTGGAAGACATTAACAGAAGATATTCCCGTGCTGAAAAGAAATATCTTGAGCATCCTTAAAGAAATCTAGTTCAAACATTCAAGATACCAATCTTTGTGAACCCCACTTCAAGGCAACTCAAAAGATAGTCGAGCTAAGTACCTAGAATTCAGCAAGTGGGGTGAAGCCCTCCTCGTTCAGTATCCCTTTCTGCTTTTCGATGAATCCCTGCTGCTCAGCTAACTCGACGAGGCGGCGAATTATCTGATCATAGGTCTCGCCCTTCCGCTCCAGCTTCTTGAGAGCGTCCCTGGTTCTTGGAGAAAGTGGAAGCGTGGCGGTCTTTACCATAGTTATCATTACACATAATGTTGATAACCACTTATTACTCTCCCCTTTCTCGGTTTAGCCCCTTGGCTTACCCTCGTACTCTGACTTCGCCGCGAACGAAGCGTAGGGGTTTTCTGCAGCGTGGGCACTTTGCCTTGACCTTGACCCACTCGGAGAGGCATGCGTAGTGGCATATGACTTGGCAGCAGGGAGTGTGGAGGCTTCGTTGGGCCGTTCGGAGCCTTAGATTGCAGACAGCGCATATCTCCCGTTCTGGCTTTTCACCCTTGGGCTTAACAGGCTTTGCTCCTTTGATGTAGTGTTCTAGTGGTATGTTGAACCAGTAGCAGAGCTGTTGGGCGGCTGCCAGTATTTGTTCTGCGTCGACCTGCCTCGGTGCTGAGGTGAGGGGTTGTATCTTGTTCCGGAGCCTGCGAACCTCCTGGAGGGCCGCTGCTCTCTGTCTTCCTCGGGGGAGGTGGGGCGTGAGTCTTTGTATGACTTCCTGTGTTGAGAGGCGTTCGGGGCGGGGTCCGTCGAAGTTGATGTCGTAGAGCTTGTCTAGGAGTGCCTCGGTGGCTTTCCAGGCCTTTACGGCGACTTCTCGCCAGTTTCCTGCCTTGAAGGCTTTGAATGACGCCTCCATCGATTTTGCGATTTTTTGGTCGAGTTCTTGTAGCCGCTGGTCCCGGTCCCTGGTGAATTGTTGGTATTCGCTGCGCCGTTGTTCTCGTTGACGCCTCTGCAGTTCTACTGTCCTGTCGTCTGTGACTTGTTGGAGGGTATCAGGTAGCGCCCCTTCCCGGAGGGCTTGTAGTCTCATTCTTGTTTCGTGTTCCCCTTTGAGCAGGTATCCCATCACAACACTTACTAGAAGCGCAACACCGGCGACTAGGTTTACGATGAATCCGCCATGGAAGCCGCCTCCTATGTTGCTTATGAAGCCAGCGACGAAGGCGCCCACTAAACCCCCAACCAACCCGTGTACGAGGCTGGGTACATTGTGAAGCCTTCCACCCAAGGGAGCAGAGAGCCTCCGAAGGAGGTCCAGGCTTTTCCAGAGCCCCAGCAGGTCAGTGATCCGCAGGATGCCGAGGAAGATGAAGAAGCCGATAAGTCCAACCCAGGTAGTTAGGGTAAAGTTGAGTCCGTTGATGGCGCCCCAGAGGATGCCTGCCACCCCTCCGACTATACCGAAAAGCCATCCCAGCCAGAACGCCCAGGCAAACCGGTCGGATTCCTGCCGTGAGCTGAAACTATAGCCACCCAACATTCCGCCTAGAAGGCCTCCGAAGAAAC